>JBLINE010000140.1:0-3858 GCA_047638895.1 Lysobacterales bacterium | reverse complement strand
CGAATTAAGAGAAATGTATTTGTTGACATGGCATGAAATAACATGCCAATATGACCAGCTAAAAATCCGATAGCAAGGCCTTTATAGAGATCATCTGTAGTTTCCTTATATATTTTCAGGGTATGTCGAAATATACCGTATAAAAGCATAATAAATGCACTAAGGCCTAGAACTCCTGTTTCAACCAAAATACGTATGTATTGGCCATCAATAAAGCCCTGTCCAGTTAAGCCATAACCAAATAATGGATTTTTTCTCCATCTGTCAGCCATTGTTTTCCAACTAAAAATACGTGCAGATGCTGAAGGGCCAAATTGTACACCAAGTATAGATTGAGGTGCTGCATCAATTGTTGATTGAGGGTTAAATGTGTGAGCTAAGCGCTCTTTAACACTTTGTGGAAAGAAAAATAAAGATAGTATGATAGCAACAAGCATGGCTCCAATAAGGAGATTTCTTTGTTTTGTTCTATTAAGAAATATTAAGATTAAATACATAGGAATAAATGACATATATGAAGAACGAGAAAATGTATAAATAAATGGTAATAGTGAAAGAAGAAACAAACTAATTAAAATTAAACGTTTTTTATGGTTTTGTAAGTGAAGTGTAATTCCAAGAATTATAGCCTGAACAAAAACCATATATCCTCCAAGAGTGTTTGGCTCTCCATCTCCTTCAAACGGTGCTGAGACACGACCAACTGTGCCAATTTGGAGTATGGCATAGATTGTTACAATGAAATAAGTTGCTAAAAATACTTTAATATATTTTTTAACCTGAATTTTATTCTTAAGCGCACTACATACAATAAAATAAATCATGTAATATTCTAAGAATTTAAGAACATAGAAAGTTCCATGAAGTGGCGATACGTAGTTTAAAAAAATACCTCGTAATGTAACAAAAGTGAATGCAAAGCAATAAAATCCGATTAATCGGTTAAGTGGTGTCATTGGAAACACAATACTTGTTTTAATAAGCGCTGTACGTGTTAGCCACGCAAAAAAAAGAATTAGAATTAAGAGGTCTTCAATACGTATTGTTACATTTCTTGATGGAAACTCGGCCACAGTAATTTCAGGTGATAGAAGCATTGATCCAATTAGAATCATAATAGCTAAATTTCTGTTGAAGAAACCAATTAGAAATAAAGTAACTGATCCAATAATTACAAATGGTAGACTTGTTGGCATTACCGCGATCATTTTCCCTACGTAGAAGCAAAGAAATAGCGTGAATACGAAAAGAAGTATTTTATTTTGTAGTTGTTTAGTTGCGGTCATTATTAAGGAAATTAATTAACTTAGGTTTTCTGCATCTTGCGTTCCTGTTAGTTTCTTTTTCAATTTAGAGAATAAATTATTTTTCTCATCAGGAGTGTCAGCATAATATCGGTAGTAATATGCAGAATAGCCTAGTTGTGTTTGTGATCGCATAGCATTTAAGACAATTCCAAATATGTTTGCATTAGCATTAAGTAAGTTTGACTTACAACGTGCTAAGATATCTTTTGGTGTATGGCCCACTTTATATACTAATACCACACCGTCTACCTTGTTACATAATGTAATAGCATCTGGAACGGCCATAACTGGTGAGCAATCAATGATAACGGCATCATAGTTCTCTTTTAATTCTGCAAGTAGTGTATCAAGTGCTGTAGAGTTTAAAATCTCTGAAATATTATCTACTGGTATTCCACAAGGAATTATATTTAGGTTGTCGATTCCTGGCATTTGTAATAGGTGATCAATGTTTAATCCGCCAGTTAAAATATCAGTTGATGTTCGTACAGTATTACGCCAATCAATATTTCCCATAAGAATGTCGGATACACCAGGAGCACGCGTTAAGCCAAATATTTTATATAATGTTGGTCTTCGCAAGTTACACCCGACTAAAACAGTTTTCATACCTAGTTGAGCTAAAGATAGTGCCATATTAGTTACAAGAGTTGACTTACCTTCTTGTTTGTCGGAGCTTGTGAATAAAATTGTCTTTTTATTATTGGTTTTAAGTAATTGCACTAAATTTGTGCGTAACATTTTAATACTTTCGGCAGCCCAAGACTTTGGATTACTAATAGTAACTAAACGGCGTTTTTGTAGTTCAAGTTTCTTATCCTTGGGGGTTGTTACTTCAAGAGTTTCACCCATTAAAACTTCTTCTTTTGACATGTATGGGATAATGCCTAAGATTGATAGTTTCAATTCATCTTCCACATCAGAGATTGTACCAATTGAGCTATCCATACTTTCGCTAATAAAGCAAAGTAATAATCCAAGTAGTAGCCCAACAACAATACTAACCATATAATTATTTCGAGCATTTGGTTTTATTGGATGGCGAGGTGTTATTGCGGGTGAAACTACAGTAACAACATCATCAATAACTTTTGCAAGATTTAATTTCACTTCTTGTTTTTGTATTAAAAGCTTATCGTAAGCAATTAATAAACGATCTATATTTCTCTTTAAGCGTACATATTTTAGCTGATTACCAGATAATGAGCCAGAATCACCATAAAAACCGTTGATAATACGGTACAATACTTCGCTACGGATATTAAGGAATATATGATTATTTGCGAGATCTAAGTAGTTATTGTTTTGAATTGATCCACGTATATTTGGAATGTTTTTAATCGTACTAATTAGTTTTCTTTTTACTTCCTCAATCTCATTAGTTTTAGCAATAACAGTAGGATGTTTTTCAGTATAATCAATGAGTAATAAAAAGCATTCAAATTCTATTTCTAATAATCTTCTTTTTAGTCCAACAAAAATAAAATTTTTCTGCCATTTCTCACTAGCTAGAATCTTTGATATTTCATTTGGTTCTTGATCTTTAAGTGTAAGATTAAGGTTTTTTAATTCCGCATCAATAGCAAGGAGTTTTTCTTCAAATTCGAAAGTTCCCTCGATTGTCATACGATCTAAGGCTTCTTTAACACGAGGAATTACTTCAAAAACTTTTTCGTTTTGGTTGAACTTCTGCATAGTATCTTCTTCACTAGAGATTTGGCCCCCATATGCGACAAGTTGTTTCTCTATATATTCCATTAATGCCATGGCTTGGCGCTTACGGTTTTGAATGTTTTCAACAATATAAACATCAGAAATTGCTGTTACCATTAAAGCTGCATTTTCTGCTTTGTTTGAGTAAACTTGAATATTTACGATATTTGTACCTTCAATTTGTGAAACTTGTACATTACCTTGGTATTGTAATGCTAAAGAATGAATACGTTTAGCACGATCTTCTTGGTTTGTTGGTAAGATTTCCATCTTTTCAACAACTTTATGCATAACGGGTAAGCTTTTAATAAGACGTATTTCTGTGGCAAGATCCTCTTCTTGTGAATAGAAATATAAAGGTTGACCTTGGTTTGATTTTGAATCGTCTAAATCAATTGATGTACTTTTTTCAATACGCATTTCAAGTGATGATTGATAAAGTGGTGTTTGAAGTTTTGTGAAAAAGAAGGTTGAAATCATAACCATTATAAATACAAAGGCTATGTTTCCTTTTCTTTTTTGTATAATTCTCCAATACTCTGATAATGTTACTTCGGGATTTTTCATATGTTAAAAACACCTTAATTGTTATTCAAAAAATACTTTATCAGGCTCTCCACCTGTGGCTACAGGCTCACCTGGTATACGTCCAAGTCCATAATAAGCACCAACGTAACGGTAAACTGTACTAATAAATTCTTCAATATTTGCAATAAAACGTTTTGGTACATAAATAAAATCGCCTGGTTTCACTAAAATATTATCGCTACGATCACCTTTTTTTACCATTTTGAGAAGATTAAGTCTTTTGGCAACAGGGTTTTCAGCACTACCACGC
>JBLINE010000139.1:0-3868 GCA_047638895.1 Lysobacterales bacterium | reverse complement strand
TGCGCTAACGCCCATTCTGCTAAGCTCTTAGTATATAAGAAATTATTATCTTCGAAATAAATTTCATCTTGTATAGTCGTTGAAGAACAAGCGCCCATATGAATGACGCATTTAACATCAGATAATTCATTACTCTCAATTTTCTCTAAAAGTAAATCTTTATCAATAAATTTAATGAATTTTTTATTTTGTAAATTAAATTTCTTTAAATCATTACCTTTTTTTGAGAATTGTTTTGTGCAAACATAATCATCAACTACAATAATATCTTCACGCCCTAATTCATTGAGTCCAGCGACAATACAACTACCAATAAATCCTGCTGCTCCTGTTACAAGTATCATATGAATCCTACTTTCTAATTAATTGTTCTAATATAAAACGTGCGATATTCTGACCCATTATATCACCCAACTCTGTAGCACTTAATATTCCCTTATCAAAAATTAATTCATCTTCAAACGTTAATAAAATCATACCACTCTTCTGATCACTCATTTGCCCTTTAACGCCTAGTACAACATCATCTCCAAGTAACACAATCTTCTTAAGCGATAACTTCTCTTTAATTTTTGTGATATACCCATTAATCACATAATCAGCCGTATATTTTTCTTCTGAAAAAATAATATTATAACTACCATATTCATTCTCAGAAACTAAAACATCATCAATACCTCGTGCTATCCGTATTGCCACATCATCCAAAGCGTCATCTGCCGCAACACCGTCACCAGCACGAAAAGGTACGATAAGTAAATTGCCATCAGCTGACAATATTTCTTTATGCAACGCTTTCCCTTTTACAACACGAGGGATATTGAAAAGACCTTGATCAAATTTATCTTGTAATGTTTTGTGTCCTTTTTCAAGAGACACTTGCTTAACACTCTTATCTTCTTGTTTGAGCATCCTCTCTTGTAAAGACGCGGCTGTAAATGGCTTAATAATAACTCCAGAAACTGCTTTACTTCCATCAACAACACCACTAGAAATCTTATTCGCACCACTACCAATAACCCCGCCCGTCTTCTTAACACCAGAAGTTATCGCATGTGTTGTCTTTTTACTACCAGAAACAACAACCTCTATAGTTTTTGAAGCACCTAAAACTATACCACCACCCGTTTTTTTAAATCCGTTCGTAACAGCTTTTGATGTTTTCTTCGTGGCACTTACAACACTTTGCCCAGCTGATTTTGTCATTCCACCTATTTTCTTATGTGGCGCATTCCAAGAACAGCCAAACACAGAACAGGAGATCACTATACAAATAAATCCAAATAAGCTTTTCATTCTCATAAAAATTTTAACATAGGGATTTTACCCTCTCAAGGCAATTGTCGACTAATTTCATTGATTCAATACGCCATGTCCAGTTACCTTCAATCGTCCCAGGTGTATTAAACCGTGCGATTGCTGATAAATTTAACAAATCCTGTATTGGAAAAATAACATATTTAGCATTTGAACTAAGTGCCAGATCAATCATGACTCCGGTAATATTTTTCTCAGTAAGCGAAAAACCTGTATAACTCGCTATATATTCCTTTTGTTCTTCAGTAATATCATTCAAAAACCATCCGCGAGTCGTATTATTATCATGTGTCCCTGTGTACACAACACAATCTTCTTCATAGTGATGTGGTAAATACGGATTTTCCGTATCCCCATTAAATGCAAATTGAAGAACCTTCATTCCTGGTAATTCATACATTTTCATCGCCTCAGTAACATCAGGTGTAATTATCCCTAAATCTTCAGCAATAATTAAAGCATTATTTCTTTCTGAATTAATCGCATTAAAGAAATCATCAGTTGGAACATCCATCCATTTCCCATTAACTGCTGTTTTTTCATCAACTGCAATCTCCCAATACTTAACCAGTCCACGAAAATGATCAATACGAACAATATTAAATAAACTTAAATTATGCTTAACCCTCGCCTTCCACCAAGAAAAATTCGTCTCCCTTAACGCATTCCAATCATAGATAGGATTACCCCATCTTTGACCAACATCACTAAAATAATCTGGCGGCACACCCGCAACTACAGTTGGTTTTAATTTCTCATCTAACTTAAATAATTCAGGATGAGACCACACATCCGCACTATCTAAATTTACATAAATAGGAATATCTCCCATTATTTCGATATTTTTCTGTGATGCATAGTCCAATAGGTGATACCACTGTTTATAAAAAATATACTGCTCGAAAATTATTTGATCGATACTTTCTTTATATTTATTCTCGACTTTACTAAGAGATTCGGCAACTCGGTTACATAAATTATCATCCCACTCATTCCATGGCTTATCATTCTGCAATTTTTTGATTGTACAATACAGTGCGTAATCTCTAAGCCAAAAATTATTTACTTTGCAAAAATCGCCTAAGTCCTGTGGTTTATTTTTTTTAAATACTTCATAAGCTTTTTTTAAAATACTTTCTTTATATCTGCGGACTTTTACATAATCAACACATTCAGATGAAAAACAAGAACCTTCAACATCCTCTGGCTTTAAATAACCATCAGCAACTAATTGTTCAGGATCAATAAGCAGAATATTACCCGCAAAAGCAGAAAAACTACTATATGGCGAGTCACTCGTTAATACATCAGTTTGATTAATCGGAAGAATTTGCCACAGTGATTGATCTGAATCTACAAGAAAATCTATAAATCTATACGCTGCGTTCCCTAAATCACCAATACCATACTCTGAAGGCAGCATCGTAATATGTGCAAGCACTCCTTTCTTTCGTTCTTTAGACATATTCAATAACACCTTTGTTTTCCCTAATTTCATGACACAATTTTTTTCCATCTTGAGCTTCTATACAATTACTACGCGCTAGTACAATGCGATTTAAAAACTCATCAAACAAATCAAATTCATTTAATTCCTTAGCTAACTCCATCGCACGCACTGCATATTGCAGAATTTGTTGTGGTTCTATCCGTGCTATATCATCAAAGAACCATCCACAACTGGTGAACATATACATACCAAGTTTCTGCATTTCTAAAATTTTTAATAATTTTGGGTCATCAACGCCCTTACTTGTTAAAAGATAATCAATGTAATTATTACGCAACACCCACATCTCCCCATACTCATTCGTATAAGTCTTAAACAATTCATCTAGCTCACCTTTTAACCAATTCAACGAATCCCTCAATGGTGTACGCCATTCTTGCGTCCAACCATCAGCTTGCCCAACACAACACCCACAGTCACTACGCCACCTTTCAATACCATGAGCACAACTCCATGAGCTATTATCATTAATACAAATCTCATGCGTGATATTATCTTTAGCTAAATACAACCCATAATTAGTTAACGTAATATCAGATCGATTTTTCACATTCACTAAAAATTTATTTAAAGTTAAATGTCCCTCTTTGCGATGATGCCCATAAGTTTCACCATCCGTAACAGTGTGCAATAATCCCGATTCTACGCCATCAAATATTTCATTAAATCGATGAGTCATTTTATCCACATCATCAAGCATTTCACCAAACGCGATATCATTAGCTAAAGGACCCTTATAAACAAAAATAGAAATCGTTTTTCCTGATGGCAAAAGACATGTATACGGCTGTGTTGTATCAAATGTAGATGCAGCAACATCATGCCACGCATCTTCACCCTTAGCTCTTACTTTAGCTATTTGATGTGGCGCTAAAATTGTATAACGAATACCAGATTCAACCATAATCTCAAGCGTCTCAATATCTACCGCCGTTTCAGGCAACCACATCCCCTCCGGTTTACGCTTATAATGGTACTCAAAATCACGTATGCCCCAGATAATTTGTGTTCGCTTATCTTCTAAAGTAGCAAGTGGCATAA
>JBLINE010000138.1:0-3876 GCA_047638895.1 Lysobacterales bacterium | reverse complement strand
ACTCCTTCCCAACGACTAATCTGGACCTTCATAGCCCCAGAATTCTTCTGCCCAGCTAAAAAGAGCTTTGTATCAACAAGAGGCAAATTTTGCACTTTTTGAATAAATAATTCATATTTCATACTAATAATTTAATATATTTGATAATTTAATGCAATGTTTTGTAATTATCCATCTTTTGATCAATAACCACCCGCTCAGCTCCAACCAACTCAAGTTCTTCAATACGCTCATAGCCAACTTTTGCCAACCATAACTTGAAAGGCTCCGCCCTAGGCGATGGGATAGACTGAATTAAACGCAAAAGTTGTTCAGTATCAGCAAGATCTGTCATTCTCATCTTGCCATCTTTGGCAAGCATTTTCAACCGGTTACAATTTGTAACCGTTTCATTTCCTTCTTTTAAAAGCCTATGTTTTAATACTTTCCAATAATTCCGTACTCCTTGAAAATCCTTTTGTTCTGTCAATATTTCAATAACATCAATAACAGAAAAATACCACAACTCGTTTTCTTCATCCCAATACGTTCTTACACTCTGTTTTTGAAATAACAGTATTTTACTTCCTCTTTCTACATCCATCACACCTCCACAATTAGAAAACCTACCCTGTCATCTTACTTCATATGAAGCGATTAAGCAGTTTAATCGCTTCATTATTTGACACAAATACAATATCTTTTAATTAATCAGCCCTTTACCCTGAAAAAGTGCCACTAATTCACCCACATTACGATCAAGATTGAAATTATCTTCCACAATTGTGCGTCCCTTTTGACAACATGAACACATATCAATCTTTCCCGTTAAAACACGCTCTAGGCTATTTGCTAATGCATGGGCATCATGAGGAGGCACAACCAACCCAGTTTGTTCATTAATAATTACTTCAGGCACACCTGACACATCTGTTGAAACAATCGGAATACCTACCGCAAGAGCTTCAAGTAAAACATTTGGAATACCGTCACGGTCACCATTAGTAGCAATTACACATGGCATAGCAAAAACAGAGGCTTGATCAAAATACCCTTTGATAGTGGCTTGTGTTACTTTTCCTTTAATAGAAATGACATCACTCAGATTAAGTTCTTTAATTAAAGCATCGAATTCCTCTTGCAGTGGGCCACCTCCGACAATAATACATTTAAATGCAACATTTCGATCTTTAAGCTCCTTGCACGCTTGAATCAAATACTTAAAACCTTTTTGTTCAACCAAGCGTCCCACGGCAAAAATAATATTCTCATCACGCTTTTTATCTTCACGCATTGTAAAAAATTCTACATCCATACCATGATAGTTTTTGTATACTTTATCTTTAGATTCTTGACACAAATTATGCAAATGCTTCTTATTAAACTCCGTGCATGTTACGGCAAAAGCTGCCTGATTTATCTTCGATCGCAATTCATTCTCATCTGAAAGATAAATATCCCACGCATGCGCTGTAAAACTAAATGTGACCCCTAAAAGATCAGCAATAATTTGTGCGCCTGTCGTTGGCATTGTTGCCCAATGCGCGTGAATATGTTGTATCCGATGCTTTTTCATCATGCGTGCAATTGATAAAGAACGAATGAAAATGCCATTAGCTTTAATAAAATTCATAGGCTTTATAATATGGCGTAACACATACTTAATATAACTTCGAATCAATGCCATTGAACGAAACAATAACCAATACAACAAAGAAACAATTTCAAAAACTGGCGCATAAAATGTGCGCCCAATGAGATGATTCACTTGCGGATGAATAATTGCGTCTTTACACTGTTTATACGAATAAATCTTAAAACTTAAATCTGCCTTCTTAAATCCTAGAAATTCTCGTAAAATAAACGTCTCATGCATTTCTGGAAATTGTGACAACAAAAACCCCACTTTAGTTTCCAAAGACTGCTCATATAATATTTCTGTATTATGTGCCAATTGTTCTGAGGTAAAGTTCTCTTCAATACGTATGCGTCCTTTTGTTCCCATCTTTTGACGTAATTCTCGATCATCAATCAAAGATTCCAATTTTGCCAATAATTGAATGACATTGGCAGGTTTAACTAAAAATCCTGTGCTACCATCAACAATAAGTTCATTCGCTCCACCCACCTCAGAGCATATCGCAGGCTTAGAACAAGCCATATATTCCATAATCACATTCGGAAAGCCTTCATAATGGGACGCCAGCACACCAATATCCATCGCATTAATAACATCAGGCACATCTTGACGCAGGCCTGTAAACTTAATGTTTGGATGATAATATTCACGTTCAAAGGCTTCACGCGTATCGCCTGCGCCTACAACAAGAAAGACAACATCATCGCGTTGCACTAAAATCTTTTTAGCTACTTCTAAAAATGTTTTATGATCTTTCTGCGTATTAAATCTAGCCACCATACCAACTATAACTGCCTCTGGTTTAATATTGTACTCTTGGCAGAATGCCTCACGGGTCTTTAAATTTTCAAAACGTTTTAAATCAACACCATTATGAATAGTTGTAATATGGTGATTCTTTATCTTCCCTTCACGCGTCATAAACGGGCGTATATTATTACTATTAACAGTAAACGCCGTTGTTATTGTTGCTAATAGGCGATCAACATAAAGATGATGGGGTTTCTTCCAGGCATCGATATTGCGGATAGCTGTAATAATAACTTTAACACCCGCGAGTTTGGCTGCTATGCGCCCATATAAATCTGATGTGAATAAGTAGGTGTGTACAATATCTGGTCTGATGATTTTAAAGAGTGACACTAATTGTTTAAGCGTAGAAAAATTAAACAAGCCACCTGTGTGATGAATACCAATCACATCAAATCCCAAAGCTTCAATTTCGTCTTGTAGCGTGTTGTAGTTGGCATCGAGACTAATGATCGAAATATCAAAACGCTCACGATTTGCATTCTTTAAATACTCTACAACTTGTCTTTGCGCACCACCTGGCCCAAGACTATCTATGACAATACAAATTTTAGTCTTCATCAATAAAACTTCCGTGTTGCTGGGGATCTACTTTCTTAATTACCTTAGCTGGAATACCTACCAAAACAGAATTAGCTTCAGCTGACTTCAAAACAACGGCATTCGCTCCAATAATACAATTATCCCCAATAGTAATCTCTCCTAAAACCTTCGCTCCCGTACAAATGTACACATTATTTCCAATATTAGGTGCACCCCCACCAGGAATCTTATTACCAAGCGTTACCCCATGCGCTATCGTACAATTATCCCCAACTACAGCACTAGCGTTTATTACAATTCCCCCAAAATGTTCAATCATTAAAGATTTACCAATAGCAGCTGGTGGAATCGATATTCCCGTTGTCATCTCAGCCCAACGTTGCACAAGAATATTTAATAAAGGAACACGATGCTTAACCAGCCAGCGAGAAAGACGGTAGCAAACCATAGCTTGAAACCCTTGATAGGTTAAAACAATAAAGAAAATACGTAATCTTCCTTTATATGATGTTTTTGATGCAAAACGCTTAAAATCATTTTTTACATTATTAAACATAACTTACCTTCTTCTTATTTGCCCAGTCCCCATCTGTATTGTTTCACCATTATTACTTACACCCTTGAAAGTATTTGTTTTATTCTTATTTATTTTATTAACCTCCATGGACTTAATTCTCATTGTCATTCCTGCCAAAGCCCAAAAATAACCGCTAATTTCTAAGGCTCCCATTCTTGATCCAAACATATTTGACATTAATAACGCAAATATTCCTCCTAAAAAACCTAACGCTACTGCTTTAAAGAACTTATCTTCAGTATTTTTATATAACCATAAATTCTCTTTAATACAAACAAGAACTATAATTAAGAATAATACCATAGCTGGGATTCCCATTTCGGCTGCT
>JBLINE010000137.1:0-3883 GCA_047638895.1 Lysobacterales bacterium | reverse complement strand
TTTTAATACTTTCAACCGCGTAGCCCACATCAGTTAAAAATTTATCAAGTTCCTGTTGCATAAAACACTTCGTCAATTCCCCACCAATATTTACAATCCCATCAATCGTCGAAATAACCTCATTTGCATACAATCGCTCCATACCTTTTAACGCCGTTTGACGTATTTTCCCTAAACGCTCATCATGCTTTAGCATCATTTGATACGTATTTAAAATTGATTCCATGGAAGGTACAACAAAAACACCATATCCCTTTATCTTTGTGGCTCGATAGATTGAGCGTGCGATAGCTTGGCGAATATTATTGGATGGATGAATTAAAGCGTTAAGACAAAATGTAACATCTACCTTAAAAGGAAATGATCGTCTGCGCGTAAGATCACGCTGAATATAACTTATATTATTGTATGAATGACGTATTTGCGCTTGATTAATCAAGTCTTTAGCATAATCCAACGCATAGACCTGTTTAAATTTTGAACTAAGTAAAGGCAGCAAACTGCCACGCCCACATCCCATATCTGCAGCTATATATTCCTTTTTAGCCAGAGCCATGATTTCCTTCTTCAAAACACTTTTAGAATCTTCTTGTATTATTTCAAGAACGTCTTGATCATAGCTATGTGCAAAAGAATTCCAATATTTTATGTCCATATGTAGAGATTCTATCTTATAGATAGCGACGTGTAAAAAGACTTCTGAATTATTTATAGACGGGTATTTTTATAGATTTCGAAGCGGTTTGAATAAATCTTCCAAACCATTAACCTTAATTTCATAAATGGAGCGCAACATATCTCCCAATGATCCTTCAGGGAAACCTTTATCGTTAAACCATACAACATATGGTTCAGGAAGATCAATTAATAGAAGTCCTTTATACTTACCAAAAGGCATACGCATGCGGGCAAGTTTTAGTAGGTACTCTGGATCTGGAGACAAGACTTCAGGTGAATCAGACAAATTAAACCCTTCCTGCCTTAACCTTACGCCCCTTAACTTTACCAGACTTTAAATACTCAAGTACTATATCAATCTTTTCCAATTTAATCGCAACATACGTATTTACATCAAATATACGAATATCTCCAACATCAGATCCTGCAAGACCACCTTCTTTAGTTAATGCACCCAAAATATCTCCTGGACGCAGACCATTCTTACGTCCTGCACTTATAAACACTGTAGCCATTGGTGGAATCATATCGTATTCTTCATCTGCAATTAAAGATTTTAATTCTTTAAAACGAGCTTTTTCACCTGTCACAGCTTCAATCTCAGCTAACTTTGATGAATTACGCTCAACAGTTAATGTTAAAGCAAGTCCTGACTTACCTGCACGACCTGTACGTCCGATACGATGCACATAAGTTTCAGCATCAACTGGTAAATCAAAATTAATAACGGCTGACAAATCTTTAATATCCAAACCACGTGCAGCAACATCAGTACCTACTAAAACAGAAGCACTATTATTTGAGAATTTTGTTAAAACCAAATTACGATCACGTTGATCTAAATCACCTTGAATAGATAACGCACAAACACGCCTGTTATTTAAATCACGTGATAATTGTTTACAAGTCGCTTTCGTCTCACAAAATATCAAAGCTGTTTCTGGACGATAGTAATCAAGTAAATGAAATAAAGCCGCCTTCTTATTTTTAGTGTTCTGAACTTCAAAGAAATATTCTTCGATTTGATTAGCTTTATGTTTAACATCCACTTTTATATGTTCAGCATTCTTTTGAACATTATTACTTAATTCTTTAATAGTATCTTGAAAAGTGGCTGAAAATAATAATGTTTGTCTTTTAGGTGGCGCATATGTCGCGATAGTTGTAATGTCATTATGAAATCCTAAATCAAGCATACGATCAGCCTCATCCAAAACAAAAGTACGTACATTCTTAATTGATAATACACCTTGCTCTAAGAACTTTAAAACACGGCCTGGTGTTCCTACAATAATATGGGAACCATGCACTAAAGATTTTTTTTGATGACGTTCAGATTCTCCACCAACTAAAGATAATACTTTAACGTTACCTGATGAACGTGCTAAACGACGCATCTCAACACTAACCTGCTCTGCTAATTCGCGGGTTGGACATAAAATCAATGCTTGTGGTTCACATTCATCAACCTTAATTTTTGCCATAATACCAAGTCCAAAAGCCGCTGTCTTCCCACTTCCTGTTTTAGCCTGTGCAATTAAATCACGTTTTTGTAAAATGATAGGTAAACTTAACGCCTGAATTGGCGTCATTACAGTGTAACCTAGCAAGTCTACATTCTTTAATATTTCTGGACTTAAGCCCACTGATTTAAAGTCATTACTGCTCATAATATTTCCTTTGATTAAACATTCACTCTGCAAACGACAAGCATACCCTATTTAACGGTCATTTGCCAGCAACGATGTACTTGCTGATTACGGAAGTCTTCTGGGATAGTTTTCGGTGTTAATTCTTTTAAATCATCAACATCAAGTTTTTCAAGCTGGGGCTCAAAACGTTGATGATTAGTGGAGAAGAATAATGTGGCACCTGGTGCCATAATTTTTAATACATTTTGTAACAATTCCATATGATCAAGATTGACATCAAATTCTTGTCCTGTGCTTTCATTATTAAAAAAAGATGGAGGATCAACAAATCCTAAAGTGAATTTACGATCGCTATCTTCTACTTTCGATAAGAACTTATCAACATCTGATTGAATAAATGTGTAATTCTTGTGCGCAATATCGTTTAGCGCGAAATTGTCTTTCGCCCATTTAATATTTGACGCTGATCGATCAACAGTAACAATACTCTTTGCCCCACCTTTTGCCGCCGCGCAACTAAAAGCACCAGTGTAAGCATATAAATTTATCACATCTTCATCTTTAGCCATATCACGAAATAAAACACGTGTATTACGATGATCAGAATAAAGACCTGTATCTAAAAAGTCACTCGGATTAATCCAAAACTTAAGGTCACGTTCATTAACCGTAAAACGTTTACCTTTCTTAGCCACATGGGCATATTTAGAACCACGATCGTTTTTCGTACTACGTTTTTTAACATGTATATTTTCTGGTGGTAGTCCTAAGGCTTGTACAACCTCTTGTGCCATACGAGGCAACCACCCTGGTCCTGTTTGTGTACGTGTGTATTCACCGATGACAATGTGTCCGTCATACCAGTCAACAACCGCACGTACCTCAGGTATATCCCAATCATACAAACGAAAACAATCAATATTTTGTTTTTTAAATCGTTTACGTAAATGTTCGTAACGTTTTTTAACACGATTAGCTAATATCTCGGCATGTTCCTGCACTTTGGCGGGTGGATAAGTCGATGTTTTTCTATTATAATCCCGTAAAATAATATACCTCTTTATTTGTCGATATTAATATCGTTTGGAAATGGACGTCCTTTACCGCTTTCAACATATTCCTTTAAACTTACCATGAAAACCGCCCATTTAGTGTTGCAGTGCGCAAAAAAGGATGTTTCATCCGCCCACCCTGATTGAGCAAAAAGAAGTTCAGTCATGCCATCTTTTACTTCAATTTCAAAAGTAATAATTGTGTCTTTCCATTCATCAATACCATCAACACACTTCCATTTAATAAACTCACTTGGAAAAAGTTCTAATACTTCCATACTAGGACCTGTTTCAGGAAAATAAAATGAGACTTTCGAACCTTCTGCACTTTCACCATCAACATGCTCTGTCCACCATCCTTTAAGACCATCAACCGTTGCTACAGCATTATAAACATTTTCAATTGAACCATTAATCAAAACTTTGTGTGTAATATCTGACATAATATTCTCTTTCTTTTAAATTAAAATTTATTTAATAAACTTAACCTATTCAACTTCT
>JBLINE010000136.1:0-3906 GCA_047638895.1 Lysobacterales bacterium | reverse complement strand
GACTGAAATAACCCCACATTTGATTGACACGTCGATGGGCAAAATGTAAGATGAAATAAATCGTTCGATTACCCCTATTAAGGAGTTAATATTGAGAGAGTTACGTAAATATGCACGCATTATTATGCTGGGTTTCTTTATTATGCTTGGAAGCTCGGCTGTTTCTTTAGCTGCAGATGCTGATGAAGTTACACGTGAATCGGTTCAAAATATTATTACTCAAACAATTCAAGATTTCTCTGAAAAAGGAGCTGTGCAAAAGAAGCTTTTGCAAACGGGTTTTGTTGTAGTGGGTAGTTACTTTAGTATCTTACTTTTAATTGGTTTGGTTAATAAGCGTATTCGCGATATTAAAGCACGTCATGTTGTACGTAAGAATATTATTTATATTTTCAGCTTTATATCTGTGATTGTTATATTCTTTATTTGGATTCAAAATATAAACTCTATTACCATATTTTTAGGGGTTGCTGGTGCTGGTTTAGCTTTAGCTTTACAAGAAGTTATTATGTGTATTGCAGGTTGGTTGCTCATTATGATTCGTCATCCTTTTGAAGTGGGTGATCGCATTGAACTTAATGGCATTAAAGGGGATATTATTGATATTCGCTTATTTCAAATCTCTATGCTTGAAATTGGTAATTGGGTTAAAGCTGATCAGAGCACAGGGCGTATTGTCAATATACCAAATAGTTTCGTTTTTAAAGGCGCTAACCATAATTATAGTCGAGGATTTGAATTTATTTGGAATGAAATACCAATTTTGCTCACCTATGAAAGTGATTGGAAAAAGGGTAAAGAGATTGTTGTAAGACATGCGAATGAAATGGCAGAAGGTATGGAAGATCGTATGCGTCGTAAGATTGATATTATGCGTAATCGCTATATGATTTATTATGGAAAGCTAACACCGATTGTGTATACAAATATTAAAGATAGTGGTGTTGAGTTGACTTTAAGATATTTAACAGAAGCCAAGCAAAGACGAGCGACACAAAATGAATTGTGTGAAGCGATTCTAGAAGAGTTTGATAAAGAACCTTCCGTGAATTTAGCTTATCCAACGTGGCGTATGGTAAAAGAATAGAGTATTGTAAGTATTTCAAATAAAGCGCATGATTTTTAAGTAATATCAGTCGCTCATTTTAACTACTCAGAACTGGATGTTTCTTTTGGGGCGGTGTTGTTGGGTTAGGCGGTACGTCGTTGAAGCGTCGCCGTACCTATTTATACAACAACACATTGTCACGCTAATGTTGATGAGTTAGCGCTTAACTCGGTTTGTGATACTACTTAAAAATATTTAGCACCACATATCGGTAAGTATTTTTAGTAGTAAATAAAATATATAAATGTCATTTTTTTAAACCCAAATCAAGAAGATAAAACAAATTATGGATTACCTAGTTCTAGCAAGAAAACACAGACCCACCAGTTTTGACTCATTAATCGGTCAAGATCATATCACTACAATTTTAAAAGAAGCGATTAAAGCAGAACGTATTGCACATGCTTATCTTTTTTGTGGCCCACGTGGGGTGGGAAAAACGTCATGTGCCCGTATTTTAGCACAATGCCTTAATTGTGAAGATGGTCCTAAGATTAACCCATCTGAAGATGATCCAATGGTGCAAGCCATCGCTAAGGGAAACAGTTTTGATGTCCTTGAGATTGATGGGGCATCTAATCGTGGGATTGATGAGATTCGTTCATTACGTGAAAATGTGAAGTTTGCACCGACGGCGAGTAAGTATAAAATTTATATTATTGATGAAGTACATATGTTAACGACTGAAGCGTTTAATGCCTTACTTAAAACATTGGAAGAGCCACCACCACACGTTAAATTTATTTTTGCAACAACGGAGTCACATAAACTTCCAGCTACAATCATCTCACGTTGCCAAAAGTTTGATTTTAAACATATTGGCTTAACAACAATTATCGATGTGCTTAAAGGTATTTGCGTTAAAGAAGATATAACTATTGATCAAGATGCTTTGTATGCGATTGCAAAGGCAGCCCAGGGAAGTATGCGTGACGGGTTGAGTATTTTAGATCAGTTAAGTGCGCTTAGTGCTAAAGGTATTGTTTCAGATGATGTTTATTCAATGCTGGGATTGGTGGAAGTTGATTTATTGTTTAATATTACTAATGCGATTGCCCAAAAGGATTGTGGGCTGGCGTTTGAGATTCTTGAAGAGATTACAGATAAAGGTAAAGATGTTAAGCAACTTGTGAAAGATTTGGTTGATCACCTGCGTCATTTAATGGTTATTAAGGTGGGTGGTAAAAAATTGGGTAAGTTGGTTGATTATCCTATTGCTGTTAAAGAAGATTTGTTAGTGCAAGCTGAAAAGTTTGAGTTGAGTGATATTTTAAACGCACTTGATGTTTTCATTAAAGTACAAGATACAGCCCGTATTACAGAAGGCTATCGTATCCCACTTGAGATTGCATTGGCTAAATTAACACAAACAGCGCATATTGCAGCAGCAGTAGCACAACCAAAGACGCCTAAAGTAACTACGCCGCAACCAGCAGCATCAACAGCGCCAGTAGTAGCTCCAAAACCACAAACGCGCATTGAACTATCTATAGCTAAAAAAGCTGTTAATTTACTTAAAGATAATAAAGGGCAAGCACAAAGTATTCCAGGAATTAGAGAGACTACTACAGCTTCTAAAAAAGCAGAGGTGATTGAAGAGGTTGTACTTCCAGAAGTTAAAGCTGTATACGATGGTATTATTTCACTTGATGCGGTTATTGCACAATGGGATGCTTTTACGCATAACTTAAGTAAGAAACGCATGTTGATTGCTACGTATTTGCAAGAAGCTAAGCCTTATAAACTAGTTGAAGATTTGTTGTCACTAGGATTTATTGATGAATTTATTTTTAATAAAGAAGCGTTGGAAGATCAAGAAAAATTAACTATTGTTCAGGATGAGTTATCTGAATATTTTAAATCTTCTGTAGCGATAGAATATAAAATGATTGATGACGGTATGAACGTGGCAGTGGATGAGAATGATAATATTAAATCAGTGCTTAACGCATTTAGTGGTGAAGTAACAAATAAATGGCATAAGGAATAATAACTATGGCGTATCCGAAATTAATTGAAGAGTTACTCGCAAGTTTAAGTAAGTTGCCAGGCATTGGCCACAGGAGTTCTGAACGTATTGTCTATCATATTTTAAAAGCGAACACGGATGAGGTAGAAGCGTTAGCTAAAAATATTTTAAGTGTAAAAAATAATTTGAAGTTATGTCGGCTTTGTTATCATTTAAGTGATAATGAAATTTGTAATGTTTGTAATGATCCTGTCCGTGATAGTATCAGAACGTTGTGTGTGGTTGAGGAATCTAAAGATGTGCTTGCCATCGAACGTACAGGGGCGTATAAAGGACGTTATCATGTGCTCTTAGGCGCAATCGCGCCAAGTGAAGGGCGAGGGCCTGAAAATTTAACGATCGGTGCTTTGATGAACCGTATTGAGTGTGAAGAGATTAAAGAAGTCATTATTGCTACAGATCCTGATAATGATGGTGAGTTGACTTCATTATATTTAACCCGTGAGTTACGTAAGAAAGATGTGACAATTTCACGTATTGGGCTTGGGCTTCCGATGGGAAGTGCGGTAGAATATGTGGATGCATCAACGCTCGGTATGTCTTTAACCACACGTCGTGATATAACAGTTGAAGCGGAAAAACGTTAATATATTTTCATTTTACAGTATTGACATTTAAGTAATTGTCTGTATAATTCAGTTCATATTTCGGCGTCAGCCAAAATAACACATTTATTCCCCGGTAGCTCAGTTGGTAGAGCAAGTGACTGTTAATCACTGGGTCCGTGGTTCGAGTCCACGCCGGGGAGCCACTCACAATCATCCAGCGC
>JBLINE010000135.1:0-3911 GCA_047638895.1 Lysobacterales bacterium | reverse complement strand
CGACCATGCATTAATAGGTCCTTTGGTTTGTACTTCAAAGTTCCGCTCAAGTATTTCCTCCAAAATATCTAGCCGTCTATGTTCAATTGCCAAAATAGCAGCCGTTTTTTCTTCAACAAAAGTAACTTGGTCAAGATGATCAGTCCAATCAATCAATTTCCTAGCTAAATCATATTTCTTTCGTTCAATAGCAAGTAAAATAGCATCATAACCCTCCTTATTCGCACCTAAAGGTTTTATGCTTTTAGCAAGCAACCAATCAATAACCCTATCATAATTATTATCAATTGCAGGCAAATACACTTCACCCAGAAATTTACTTTGATTATTTTTAGTGCTTTCTAATAAATTTATAATTTCACTTTCTTCTAAATGAGGAATCTTTTTCCTTATAAATGCAGATCTGTAAATTGAAAGTAAATCATTTTCTGTATTTAAGCAGTTTTTCTCTACAACTAAAGAATATATTTCAGGCTCACCCTGTTCAGCTACAAGTTGACAAATTGATTTTGTCCTCTTACCCATCACGTATTGATTTTTAATTTTATAAACTTCAAAAAGACTAGTATAGTATAAATTAGGATTTGCCCTCGCTTCGAGTAATACTTTAACTAATTGTCTATCATTATTGATTATCGCCTCAACTAATATAGGTTTTTTTGCTAGTTTACTCTTAAAATCAATATCCGCCCCAGCATCTATCAATTTATGAATAAGTCTTAAAATCATAGGGTCTTGATTAGTTTCTTTAGCCTCCTGATTATCGATGAAATACAACTTTTTTATAGCGTAATTTAGCGCACGCGCTCTATCAAATGAGTTGTACTCATTCGGATTACCACCCATTTCAAGGAACTTTAATGCTAAATCAATGTGATTATTTTTTATTAATGTAATTAAAGGAATATCTTTGCTATTTTCTTGTTTTACAGGGTCACCCCAACTTTCATAGTAAATCCAACTTTCTTTCCTAGAAATTAGTCGACTTAATGTTTCTTTATCTCCATCTTTAGCGGCATGATAAAATTCTTTTCTTGGCCAAAAATCTAACTTAAGCGTTACAACATGATGTATAAAAACTGTTGTAATAAGAATTGCAGGTAAAACCATACCTTTTAGCTTGTAATTCTGCCATAGCAAGTAGACAACAAAACCAAAAATAGATCCTCCCACAATGCCTTGAAGCCAAATAAGATAGATATAACCATCTCCGCCATAATACGTTCCATAAGTATAAATACCTTGAAGAGGATTAAACGCTAGAGTGAAAAATCGATCATTCCAGTAAAGGCTGCCAATGATAGACCCTGCCCAAATAAAACCAATTGATTTTAAAATTGCTTTAACTAGTTTCATAATTATTTAATGATAATTATTTCTAATGTTGTTGAATTAATTTTAGTTATTACATTCATAACTATTTCTCAAATGGAATTAATTTAAGTCTACCATAAGCTTTCTTTTGGCACCAAGGATATCCCCTAAAAAATATCAAATATAAAAATATAAAAACCATAAATTATTCTAATTCAATAACTTATAGTTCCTATCTTTTATTGGTAAAGGTACGAAGATTATTAACGATATTTATCGTACTTAAGCCCAATATGATGCATAAATGTCTTAAAACGTTTAGCTGTATCAAAGCCATGAAATTCACAGCCACAGCGGTAGCAATTAACTATTCCTTTAGATCTACGGTGCAATAACCAATCGATACCTGCTAAAACAGGTAAGCTTAAGCCATATGTTTTAGGTACTAAAATAATAGCAATAAGCATAATAGAACAACCTAATACTTGGTTAAAATCACGGGTTAGATAAAACTGTCGGCATGTACATACAGGGCAGTAATCAAAAACATCCTCTTTATTCTTTATCTCGCCAAGGTCTTTATTGCAGTGGTTACACTTAAGCGTTATAAGCGCCCCAGTGTATGGAATATGCGCATCTTTTTTACAATGCGGACATTTGTGTAGAATGTGTGTCATAAGGCAAGTGCATAGCGGATAGCATAATATTTAAAAGTAATATCACCAATTAAAATGCCAGAAAGAATAACGTATAAAATACCTGTTGTAGATTGTGTGTTCTTAAGTTTTATAGTTTCATGTGAAAAGTACAAAGCAACCGCAGGGAAAATAATGCCGAAGAAAAAACCAAGCATTAAATAAAATCCGTCAAGCTGTCCTAAAAAGCTTAATAGAGTAATCACTTCTCCATCAATATTTACGGTAAAAACAAAAATACCAATTAGATCCCAGACAAGATGAAGTAAAATAAAAAACCAAAATGCTGTATTAGCACGTTTCAAATGGAACATCGGTAATCCATGGATATTTAAATACCAATGTCCTAAATTCATTGCGTATAAAGATAGCACAAATATAACACTACTTAGTATCCAACTTAAGATATGAAGAACTGAACTATTAAGTAAATAACAATGAAATAAAGTAAATACAAATAAACCTAATATAGATACTAAAGTTGTACTGATAATATTTACAGTATCTTTTTTCCAAGAAATAGCTGTAAGAAAAGAAAAAGCAATAAACCACAGAAGTGTAATTATAAGAAGATGCATCGGAAAGTTAGCTGTGAAAAGATACGCACAAATGATACCAGAAACTATATTTGGTAATCCAATATGAAAGTGATGAAAATTATTTTTAAGAGGCTTATCGGCGCTTAACCAAAATGTTAGTGGATAAACAGACGCAAATAATAATGATGTGAGCAACGTGATTATAAAAAGCATTACCGCTTATGTATCCTTATTAGCCTTAGAGCTCAGGTTCAACAGTAATATTTTCAGGTACGGAAGTAGTTGAAGACTCTACTTCATCCATACTCTCATCTGACTTCTTATTCTGAGTAGTATTACCAAGCGTCATTAAATAATTACGCAGAATACGAATCTGCTCATCTTCATCCCCATCCATGATGTCTTCAGGACCAGAATTTTCATAATCACTTGGATCAAAGAAAGTTGGCATTGTTGTTCCTGGTACAAGTCTTGACGGATCTTTTATCCACTCAACAATCCATTCAGGCTTAAGACGTTTATTAGCAAGCCCAAGATCAGGTGCCCATGTATCTTTCGTACCAGTTGGTTGTTGGTCTCCAACAACATGACACAAAGTACAACCTAAATAATCTTGTGAAAATAACTTCTCCGCAGCTTTGTATTCTTTACTTGTTAAAGAAACATCAGCCTCTTTATGGAATGGGAATTGGTCTTCACCATCTACTGTATTAAAGAATTGTACTAACATGTTTAAATGATCCACATTAAACTCATACGATGGCATACGTACTTTTAACCATGGACGTACTTGCTCTTCTGGAGAATGTAAGAAATTAAACAACCATTTCGCATCGATCTTTTTACCAGCACCATGTAAATTTGGTGGAGAAAAACTTTCAGTAATTTTCTCAGCATCTTTAACGCTATGTCCTTCAAAATTAGTCAACCAATCTGTAACAGTTGTCTGAACAGTACCACCATTACCTTCAATAGCATGACAACTACGACAGTTTAACTGTGCAATAATTGCTTCACCCTTTTCACGCCGTAAATTCTCTGTTGTGCGAGGCTTCATCTTCCCACGAACTGTAACATTACTTACAAAACCAAGGATTGATGTAACAACCGCTTCTCTTTCATGTTCAGTAAGTTTAAAGTTTGGCATAATGAGTTTTTCATCAGCAGCTTTTACCTTACTGTTATCAAAACTACGTGGTGCTTTTAATTTTTGGTCAAACCATGAATGCTTAGTATGATCAACATGAACATATCCAAAATCAAATTTATGTAAAGATTTACTGCCTTCTTCATTTAAAGCAACACCAATTGGCTTAGCATTTTCAAAGCCACTTATGTTATGACATGAATAACAACCATATTG
>JBLINE010000134.1:0-3918 GCA_047638895.1 Lysobacterales bacterium | reverse complement strand
TCCCATGACGTACAACAACCACTAGAAGGTTCACATTTAACTTTATCATCAGGAATCCCACTATGATCAGTACATTTAGCAGGAAAACAGCTGTAGATAGAAGCGGTCTCATTAGCATTACAACCAAACTCCCCACAACAAGGTGTCGTATCATCTGCCACCCCACACGGGTTTGTCCACCTACAAAAACATCCATCCCCAGGAAATCCGGGAATTTTGCCAGGTTCTTTCAGAGGATCTTCATAAGAGTCCCGCACAGAATCGGCATACCCTTGTAAATTAGCATTCCACGATCGAATCACATAAGGCCCCATAATTATAACCCCTATTATCACGACTACCATAACAATAGAGTATTCAATAACACCTTGACCTTTGCGGTTACCTAGACATTTAAGCATATTCTTCCCTGTACTTAGTTATATAAAATGTGTAATACAAGTTTAACATATTTAATACAAGTTTCCCATGTTTCTATCTACTTTTAAAATCACGCACAAGATAGGCGCAAATCATGCTCATCATAAATAGGCATAATAAAATGATCACATATGTAAATGCCTTTTGGATCTCTGAGCGGACTAAGACAGATTCTGTTACATCTCTCGGATTATAATAAACAGGCACCTGCTTACCTTCTGGAAATTGATCAAATAAGACATACGCTTCTTTAGAAGCCGCATTAGACTGATACGTCACAGCAGCGACGGTGTATTCATAATTAATAACCTGCTCAATACCCATCATCCGCCGTTCTACGTTCTTCTTACCTGTCAGATGTAAACTAGGATCAAGAATAACACCTTCGCTCATCATCCATTCATCCTCAATATAAACCCGATCAATGCCTTGAATGGTTTCTTTGAGCACAAAACTAGTGAGGCATAAAACTATGAGTGGTGTAATAAGTGCTGTGATTTTGAATGAAGATTTTTTCTGCGTTGGTTGCTTTGACATAAGTGAATTTAAATCTTTTAAAATTCAGGTTACTGTATGTGTTTGGATATTGAAATATTAAGTTCCTGTTTTGGTTACCCCGTAATAGACGGATCCAGCAGGGATAACTGTGTCTTTCGGGACGATGGCTCCAGCGGCGATAGTTGAATGATCGCCTATTTCAACACCAGGCATGATGACAGAGTTAAGTCCAATAATTACATTTCTGCCAATCTTTACTTTCTTAATAACTAAACCTTTTTTTTCAAATAAATGACAAATCACAGTCGCGTTGCCCCCGATGACGGCATTGTTTCCGATCTCAAGTAACGATATATCACCGACACGTGTTGAGTTAATTTGAGTATTGATGCCAATCTTCGCTCCCATCAATCTGTAAAATAAAGAACTAAAAGGTGTGAGCAACATAAAGTCCATAAAAAAGACGCGTACTAGAACGATTAGGGCACTTGATAACATCCACCGCAACATGCCTAAAGATCCAATGGCATAGGAGCCTTCTTTCACGTTTAACATTAATAAAATTCTGGTGAGGCTTGTTGTAAATATTAGAAGAAGACCAAATATAACATAACCAAAAACTATTCTTAAGGATAAGCCCAACACACGTACCGTTAAATCTAGCTCCGCTGTATGATCCCAATAATCAATAATCATATATAGAGAAGGAAATAATGTAAGGCCGACCAGAAGGACACCAGCCGCATACATAATGAGCGTAAATAATACCTGCAATACAATAAAAATTGGTTTATTAGTCATGGCTTAGATTAACATAATTTTTTAGATACACTAAGAAGGAAGTCTATTATTTGATACGCGCGACATACGCCTGAATTATATTTAATTGAGCTAGAGTATGCCGATATTTCTTTGCGTTATATTTCACTAAGCACACCACCTGTAACAACTTGATAAGAAATTAGCCCTTGATTAGGCCCCGTCGGAACTGCTGAGACAAAATAGGTAGACTGTGTTAATACAGCTGTATAATCATACCCTTTATACGTAGCTGTAAAGTAGTCATTATTTAAATATGGCGGTGTACCCGTAATAAGATCATCAGTGTCGGTTGGAAATGCCTGATTGGTATTGTAATACATTTCTAAAGCGCTACTAATGGATCTTAACGTTGCCTGCGCGCGAGTATGATTAGCATTCACTTTAGATCGCAATATATTTGGTACCACAATAGCTGTGAGTAAAGCAAGAATACCAACGACAATGATAATCTCAACAAGTGTAAAACCGCGCCTGTCGCCTATAAATTTTAACCATCCATTTTTATGTGTGTCACTTTTCATAGTAAGCATTCTAATTTATTGTACTATTTTTGATATCGCTGCCCGTAGCCACGATCGAGGATTAATTGGTTTACATATGTGCCGTCTTTAAGAAAGATATCGGTTAGATATCTCCCATAAATATCGGCTTGATGTGTTTTTATTCTAACGTCTGGATTCTTTTTAAGTAATCGATAAAGAAAGTTTTTGGATTTAGCCCCTGCGGTTGTTTTAAGTTCAGGAGTATCAATACCACGCAAACGTAGGTATTGACGGATCCAAGTGCGAAAGCCTACATCGATTTGAAAAATCACAGTATCACCGTCTACCACACGCTCGCAATGGGCTGCGTAAGTGTAAAGATCACTTTTTGTGGCTTCTACTTTCTTAAGCTTAAACCACGTCTCATCCACCCTTGATTGCACAAACGTCCCTACTGCGCTTTTATTTAAGGAACTAACGCAAGGCACTTGCCGCCAAATGTCAAAACCACAATCAACAACACCATAATCTGTTTGTGGTGTAATAGTTTCAGGGTCATCAAGGGTGTAAGTGTAGAGTTTTCCAGGTGATGCTTTAAGAGGGCTAATTCTCGGGGATTTCAGATTTTTATTTTTTTCATTTAGGCGTGAATTAACTACTTCCCGTTCAATCGCCCGCGTATTAAGCCCTTCTCGACGTGCTTTACGCATCAGTTGCAAACGCTCAGGATGATCCTCTACTTTTAAGAATGCACGGTAGGCCGTCCAATTGAATTGCGAACGCGCGTTCGGAATTGGAAATTCACGTGAAAACTTAATTAATTGCTGTAACGTACGCTCATGAATTGAGGTGTCTTTGGCTAATCGCTTAAACAATTGCTCATTGTATCCAGCCCGCGTTTTATTGTGAAGTAGGTGTGTCGCAATCGTATTACCAATAGCCCAGTAAGCCTGCGCCTTACGCAACTCAATATCCTCCCGAGAGCGCACCATCTCCGCGCGAATCCCCTTAAGCAACTGAGCATACCCAAATTCCCGAGATGTAACCGCGTTCGCTTTTTTCATGAGATTATCTTAGCAGTAAGACTGTGGTGAGGTCAATAGAATAAATAATGCCGTAAGCCATGCTTCGTCCTTAGTTATTCATTGCGTTAATCCACAAAGGGAGCCATTGACCATTGCTTTGTACTTGGCACATACCGTGGGTGAAAAAAGCTGAAACGATGATAATCCAAAACATATGTCATTGGATCAGAAACATATTCATGACACTGATCTTCACACCCTCGCTTATAAAAAAAGTCGTCTCTGCCAAATAATTTTGAAGCCGGAACTCTTTTTAAATATGTTGGGGGAAGCTTCTTTAAACTTTCCGGATAGACACCATTATCATTTTTATACTGTTCAAGAGCGTCAATAATTTTATATGCCTGCGCTCGAGTCCAAAGCTTTTCTTCAAGCACAAAAAACATGACGCCTAATGTAATAATAATTAATGACCAGAAAATGAATCTTATAATATTTTTTAACATTAGTTAAATCTTCTAAATAATTTTTTATTCACTTACCAAAGCCTCAATGCTATATAAATGTTTAAAAAGAATATGTTGGGATATGATTTGATCAATATAAATTTGATCATCATCATTGTCGCGCATCCATTTAGAACTTCCACTCTCTTTACTTAAGCGCTTCTT
>JBLINE010000133.1:0-3940 GCA_047638895.1 Lysobacterales bacterium | reverse complement strand
ATAAGATAGTGGGTATAGTAAGACTTCTTGAATATGATTTTGCCAAAGTCCAATAAATAACGAAGCACTTGTATTTTCATAAGATGTTGATATTAGATGAAGTGTCATAATACCTGGGACAATAAATTGAAGATAAGACAAACCTTCAACAGTTATATCAACACGACTCCCAATTGTAACTCCAAATATTAGTAAGAATATTGTCGAAGTAATAAGAGGAGGGAAAATAGTTCTTGCCGCATCAACCGCAAATCTATTAATTTCACGGCGTGCTAAACTTGCAACACCAACTGGGTTAACAATCATCATTTTAACTTACCTTTTTCAACACCCATTGATTCCCAAAATACATCTTCCAAAGATTTATCTTTAAGTACTTCTTTCTTGTCACCAATACAGGCAATTTCACCATTATTAACAATAGCAATCGTTTTACATAAATGCTCAGCTTCTTCCATATTATGGGTTGTTAAAAATATAGTTTTACCTTCTCGGTTAAGTTGCGCTAAATATTCCCAAATTAAATATTTAAGCTCCAAATCGCAACCAGCTGTAGGTTCATCAAGAATTAAAATTTCTGGATCATGAATAAGCGCACGACAAAGAAGCAGTCGCTTTTTCATACCCCCAGATAGAGTGCGCGCTTTATCATTACGTTTCTCGGCTAACTGAAAACGTTCAAGTAATTCATCAGCCCGCTTAGCCGCAGTAAAAGGAAGAACACCAAAATATCCTGCTTGAAATACAAGTAATTGATGAATTGTAAGAAAGGGATCAAAGTTAAACTCTTGAGCACACAATCCAATTAAGCGCCGTGTTTGTAAATATTCTCTCTTTACATCATGCCCAAAAACCTTAATACTACCAGATTTAAAATTTGATAACCCAGTTAAACAGTTAATAGTCGTCGTTTTACCAGCACCATTACCACCTAAGAATGCAAAGAAATCGCCACGATTAACATGAAAAGAAATCGAATTAAGAGCCTGTTTCTTTTTATAAAATTTAGTTAACGCCGTTATTGATATTGCTTTATCGGATTCTCGCATCATTAAGACACTCCAAGTTTTAAATTACCATTCAAGTTTATTACCTTGAGGTTCATCTTCTTTAGGTACTGGTGGAGGTGGCACAGGCGTCACAATTAAAGCCACTTTTGCTTTGCGCGCCGCATTACGTACAATCTCTGGTAGCGCAGGATGAATATATATCATATTTAATAAATCATCAAGCGTTCCGTTTTTACACATAAACGCAATAATCATATGAATCATATTAGACGCCTCTGGACCAACAATATGCGCCCCAAGTATTTTTTGCGTCTTACGTTCAATAAGTATTTTACAAAACCCATGATCAGCAAGAATTGCCATTCCCATTGCACTTTTCGCATAAGGATTTAATCCCACCACATAATCAACACCTTCATCGATTAATTCATCTTCAGTTTTTCCTACACCTGCTACTTGTGGATTAGTAAACACAGCAAACGGTACAGGAGGATACTTAATTGGAAGGCCAAGGCTACGGCCAAAAACTTCATCAAATAAATATTCACCTTCAAAATTAACACTATGACGGAAAAAATAATTACCCACACAATCACCTAAAGCATAAATACCATTAACGGTTGTACGCAAATGTTCATCAACCTTAACGAAACCACTGCCAGAGACTTCAATTCCAGTATTTTCTAAGTGAAGTGAATCCGCATTTGAACGAATACCTGTTGCAATAAGAAGTGCTTCAGATTTAATCGTTTTAATTTCACCATCTTGCTGGTATTCAATCGTAAACTCATTATTTTCATAAGACACACGTGTAGGACTAGCACCAAAGTGTGTTGTATATTTTTCAGAAAAAACACGCGAGAATTCTGCAACCACATCTTTATCTTGTTTACGAATATATTGGCTGCGTACCATAAAGTTTACATCACATCCTAAACCACCATAAGCATGCCCAAGTTCAACGGCAATATATCCAGCTCCAACAACAACCATACTTTTAGGAAGCTTACGTGCTTTTAATGCTTCAGTACTTGTCATAAATGGTGTATCTGTAAGTCCTTTAATATCAGGCAGAGAACAGCGAGTACCAACACCAATAAATATTTTATCAGCCGTTAATTGTTCGCCATTAACTTGAACAACTTTATCAGAAACAAATGAGGCTGTTCCTTTATAATAGTCAATATTTGGATTTTTTGTATATCCAGACACAATGCTATCGGAATCATGATCCGTCGTTTTATTAATACGCTCCATGAGTTTTGCGAAATCAACTGTGAATGTAGGATCATTATGAATATCAAACTTTTTAGCATGTTTAATTTCATCTGCAACATCCGCAGGGTGAATAAGCATCTTAGAAGGGATGCAGCCACGATTTAAACATGTACCACCTAATTTATCTTTTTCAATACATGCAACACGTAGACCTAATCTTGCCGCCGGAGTAGTGATTTTTGCGCCACCACCAGAACCAATAATAATAACATCATATTGTTTCATAAATTCATCTTTCTGCTTAATTTTTTTGAAGTTTTTTTTATTTTAACACTAAAGAATTTAGATTCAACAGGATTTAAATCTTAAACAATTAAAGAAGATATTTCATCAAGATATTGATGTAAGCGATCAATAACACCTTGTTTTGTTTCATGTTTGTAAAGCTCAATACGAAGTTTTGCAACATTTGGCACACCTTTAAGATAACCAGATATATATTTTCGAAACTTTGAAATCGCACGTCTTTCATTTTTCACATCATCTTTAATAGCTAAATCAAGATGTGTTAACAAAACATCAACACGTTCTTTTATAGAAGGGGGAGGTAACAATTCACCGGTTTTTAAATAATGTTTTATATCACGAAATATCCAAGGATTCCCAATTGCCGCACGACCAACCATTACACCATCACAACCCGTCTCAAGCATACGCTTTGCACTCTGTGGACAAATCACATCACCATTTCCAATAAGAGGAATATTAATAACTTGTTTAATTTTTGTTAGCCAAGCCCAATCGGCGGGTGCTTTATCATGTGCTTGTGAACGTGTACGGCAATGAACAGTCATGGCTTGTACACCAATATCTTCAAGCATACGTGCCACTTCAAGAATAACAATACTTTCCTCATCCCATCCAAGACGTGTTTTAACAGTAACAGGAAGCTTAGTGCCACTTATTGTTGCACGGACAATACGCTGAAACTTATCCAAATCTCTTAAAAGCCCAGCACCTTCATTACGTGCCACAACATTTTTAACCCAACAGCCACAATTAATATCTAAAAAATCAGGATTAGCTTCTTCGGCTTTAGCTGCTGCTTTTGCCATTGATTCTTCAACACCACCAAAAATTTGAATAGCCGAAGGACGTTCTTCATCACACACTTGAATTTTCTCTAAAGTCTTAGGAATATTACGAATTAAAGCTTCGCTAGCCGCAAACTCAGTATAGACAATATCTGCACCCATACGCCGACAGATGATACGAAATGCTTGATCCGTAACATCTTCCATTGGCGCTAAACAAATTGGTTTATCAATATCAATATGTGCAATTTTCATAAAATTATAATCCTACATCTTTAAAAAGATCTACTAAATTGCCAAAATTATACCCTAATATCTGTTAAATGCAACCTACTTGATTTTTAGGCTTCTTATCACTATACTTAGTCTTCAATACTACTAATTAAGGAAATACGATGATCTGGATTAAATTTGCTTCATTCTTTATGTTCACAGCCGTTGGTTTAGGTGCTTTTGGAGCCCATGCTTTACGTGATAAATTAACACCTCCTTATTTAGATATTTATAAAACAGCGGTGCTTTATCAAATGGTTCATGCGTTAGGTTTATTTGCTATCGCCTGGCTAAGTACTCAACTAGTAAGTCCAAAGATCAATACAGTAGGTATCTTTTTAACAA
>JBLINE010000132.1:0-3958 GCA_047638895.1 Lysobacterales bacterium | reverse complement strand
GACATGATACTTGCCTGTCTCTTCTAACTCTTTAGTGGCATAAATAATCGCACCACCAACAACATCACTATGTCCGTTGATATATTTTGTTGTTGAATGAAGCACAATGTCTGCGCCAAATTCAAGTGGTCTTTGGAAATACGGTGATAGGAACGTATTATCAACCACAGAAATACACTTGTTCTCTTTCGCAATTCCAATAACAGATTCTAAATCAATAATATTAAGTAAAGGATTTGATGGCGTCTCAATCCAAATCATCTTCGTGTTTTCTTTTACTGCACCGCGAATCTCTGCTTCATCTCTCATATTAACAAAAGTAAATTCAATACCCATCCTTGGAAATACTTTGTTAAATAAACGATATGTCCCACCATAGATATCATCTCCTGCAATAACATGATCACCAGCTTGAACATAAAATAATACTGCTGTAATAGCAGACATGCCCGTTGAAGTTGCTGAGGCACCTACACCACCTTCGAGTGCTGCAATATTTTCTTCAAGTGCTGCTCTAGTCGGATTACCACTACGCGTGTAATCATACCCTTTGTTTTCACCTAATTTATCAAAATAAAATGTCGATGTAGGATATATTGGTGTTGTTACAGAATTGTAACTTTTATCTTTGTAAACACCTGTATGTATTGATTTTGTTTTGATACCCATGAGAACTCCTGTTTATTTAATCTGAAAGTAAATTTAATTTACATCCCTTAAAACGCATAGTCAATAGACGATACAAAACGGTAATCATTCTTCTCTGATGATCCTTTTGCTGCTGAATCATACTCATCAATGAACCTAAGTGTTAAATACATATTATCTGACAAGGTATTAGACACTTTAGTTTCTGAAATAAGACGTACTTCAGATAAATCTTCTAAAGATGGAAAGATAGTTATTTTCTCTGAAATACGTAATCCATCACTAATCTCTTTTTCAATGTATGCACTTGGAATAACAACCATTTCACCTTTAGATTTTGTACCATCGCGGTAGCTAGTATGTTCATAACCAAAAGCAGTTTCAACGTTTGCTTTAAAACTATCTGTATCAGCGAACCAATACCCAATACCACCGCTTGGTAAAATACGATAATCGATATTACTAAAACGGTCTTGATCGGCCTCTACCTTATAGAAATGAAACCATTCTTTTTCTGCTCCAAAACTTGCCGCATATCGTAGTGATGCTTTAGATTTACGGGCATCTTGTTTTTTGTTTGAAGAAGCTAAATATTGTGAATAAGCCGCTGTCCATTCATCTTTGTCTGTCTTACGATTAACATCTATATTTCCTGAAAAAGAACCTTTTTCTGTATTACCACCCGTTTGTGAAATACCAACAGACACCTCACGTGTCCACTCTACATCTTTCTTAGCTGCTGCTTCTTTTACTTTGGCCATTGCTAATTCTTCATTTGTGACATGTTTATCAACAAAATTACGTCCAATAGTAATAACACCTAAGGCTTCAGTATCAATAACAAGCTCTGTAGCTGATTCGCGATTTAATGACCCTGTAACCTTATCACCGTTCTTTAAATAAACTTCATCTGCCGATGCTGTTGCTGTTAATACTACTAGTAATAAAAATGCGTTTAAACATTTCATTTTCTTTCCTTTAACTTACTTATTATAAAGGCGAGAATAAACCCGCCTTTATAAATTATCTATTTTCCTTAACACCTTAATTAATTATTTTTGTACTTTATCTACTTTTGCTTGCCACGTTTCTTTAAGCCCAGGATTATCAGCCAACCTAAAACGTAAGCACCGCCATCCCCTCTTATCGTGTGTGAAAATCCCAGAAAAGATACGGCAACAGTCTAATGGAATTGGCCCAAAATTGCAAGAAGAACTCATCCCCCTTAAGCACAACTTCTCTAATTAACGTACAAAACTCATAGCCAGTCCAATCAAACCGCCAAACACACCGCCCCAAACAACCAACCACCCTAAATGCTTACGAATCATATCTTGTATAATATCTTTAACCATTTGTGGTGTTAGTTCATTAAGACGTGCATTTACAATTTCCTCAACTTTACTCACAACATCTTTACTTAAGTTTGATGGTAAGATATTATCTTCCAATGCTTTACGAAAATCTGAAGACTGAGAAATCTCAAGTACTTTAGCTCGCATTCTTTCTTTAAATGGCATGCGCATCGGCTCAAGTGCTGCTGTGCCACCCACCATCGAGAGCATGCTACCAAAAGTAGATTCTTTAACGACGACTAATAACTCATTGAACATTTCATTATAATCAATAACATTAATAACAGGTTCAAAGTTCATGTGAGCTACTGTTGAATCTGTTTGTCCTTGGAAGAATTTATCAACATTCTCATCTGTAAAAAATTGTGTCATAATCAGTTGCTTAATACCTTCTTTGAATTCTTCAAAGCGACTTGGTATCACACCCGATCCATACAAGAACGGTACTTTCTCAAATAACATATGAATCGCAAGCCAATTAGTAACGGCACCAGATAGGGCGAAAAATCCGATTGATAATAGCTGATCTGAATAAACAGGTGACAAATACCCGATAAATATAATTATCCCTGCAATAATATTTGTTAATAAACTCATAACTAAAAACCCTTTCTATTTAAACCTCTGCGATTGCTTCTATCTCAACTAACACATCTTTAGGTAAGCGTGCTACTTCAACTGTTGATCTAGCTGGTGCTGATTCTTCTTTAAAAAATTTGCCATAAATTTTATTCATTTGAGGAAAACTTCCCATGTCTTTTATGAAAACCGTCGTCTTAACAACCTTATCTAAAGATGTTCCTGCATTTTCTAAGATAGCTTTTAAATATGTTAATACTTGTGTTGTTTGTCCTTCAATTGTATCTGAAACAATTTCACCCGTCTGAACATCTAAAGGAATTTGTCCTGAAGTATAAACTAAGTTACCTACACGTACCGCTTGATTGTAAGGCCCGATAGGTACTGGTGCTTGATTTGTTGTTAATATTTCTTTACTCATAATGCTCCTTTAATTTAATGTGCGTAAATTTTACCACTCACCACTAATCTCACCAACACGCATATCCCACGCATCCATGAATGATGGTTCTGCATCATTTTTACTTCCTTCTAAATATTTAATACGTTGTTCTACTTCAGGCAACTTATCTGTTAAGACGACAATTCTTTGATAATCCTTAATAGCTTCCTTTACACGACCTAAGCCTTCTTGCAAACGTCCTCGGGCATAATAAGCCACCACATGCTCATTATCACGTTCGATGACAGTGTTTAAGTCTTTCATCCCATCATCATAATACTTGGCTTTAATATACACTTGTGCACGTACGGTGTAAGCTTCTAAATAATCAGGGTCTTGATTGATAACATAACTAAAATCAGAAATCGCTGATTCATAACGCTCACTCACATAATATATTTCACCACGCGTATAATAAGCTTCAATAAAGTCTGGTTTTAATTCAATAACTAAGTTGATATCACGCAAAGCACCTTTTACATTACGGACTTTAAATCGCATCTTACAGCGACGAAAAAGAGCGTAATTAGAATCTGGTTGTAACCTTACAGCTTGATCATAATCTTCAAGCGATAAATTATCTTTATGCATAATCTCATAGACTTCTGCGCGTGTGATAAAAACTTCGGGGTCGGTAGGATTAATCTTAATAACCTGATTAAGATTCTTTAATGCTTGGGCGTAATCATTCTTTTCAAGATCATGCAACGCTTGAATAAATAGCTTTTGTGAGAGCTGCTCAGAATTAGATTCCTGTGCGTAAGAAGTCGTAACCAAGGATAATATAAAAAAAGTTGTGATAATTATTTTCTGCATAAATGTTCCATTTTAAGAACCATTTTTAACAGAAAATACAGTCTTTGACTAGATATTTTTATTAATCCATATAAAATTGGGTTCTTTCGTATTTAGTGTGAAAATCTTCTAGGATTGA
>JBLINE010000131.1:0-4046 GCA_047638895.1 Lysobacterales bacterium | reverse complement strand
AGCGTCTGTGAATAAAGAATTAGAATCGACGAAAATAGTATTAAAAGAAACAGAACTTATGTTAAGTAATGCTTTGAAGGGAAAAAGTGAGATTTCTGGGTTAAGTGAACAAAAACAAAAAGAATTTAAAACTAAGAGTTTGGAGTTATCGAGTACTATTATACAGATACAAGATGAAAATAATCGTTTAAAAAGTATGATGCGTAAACTTGAAGCTCAGCTTAAATATTATGAGGGTGATGTTAATAATATGGAAGAAGGTAAGGCTTTGATTGCGACGTATAAACGTAATATGAAACTTGTTAAAGGTAAGATTCGTGAGTATAAGAATGAATCTAAAAAAATTAAGAAAGAGGCTTTCAAAGAGCGTGATGCATTGCAGGGTATTTTAGGAAATAATGGGTATTTTATGAAAGAAGGTCAGACTGTTATTGTTGATGAGGAGAAATATATTACAGCTGGGAGTGCTAATTCTAGTATTATAGAAAATAACGATCAAAAAGGACAGGCTGGAAAAAAACGTAAAGTTGATGTTAATATTGAGTTTGTTAAGTAGAGATTAATGTAAATTGAATATTTTAATATAGTGTTGTTGTTTAGTGGAAGCTACTTACCGTCGATAATTGATCAATTATCAGTATCCCTCACTATTATAAGTTATAAACGATTAGTTATTATTGATATATGCCACGAAAATCAAATAAATTACTTAAAATAGAATCTATTTTTGAAACTGATAGCGGTGACGTTCCTTATATTCTTAAACGTTCTTCTAGACGTAAGACTTTGAGTATCTGTGTTGATCAACATGGAGATCTTTCGGTTTCTGTACCATTAAGAGTTCCTGATAAAGAAATTCGTTCTTTTCTTGATGAACGTGAACAATGGATACTTAATCATAGATCCAAAGCAAAAAAACATCATGCGGAAATTAATAAACGGAAGTTTGAGTCTGGGCATTCTTTTTTATTTCTAGGAAAATTACGTGAGTTACTTATAGAGCGTAAAAATATTAAACGTTCGGTAGTTATTCTTGAAGAAAAAGGGTGGATTGTATCGGTTGATAAGGATACTAGTGAAGATAGTTTAGAAATAGAAGTCCGTAAAGCTTTGGTAAAATGGTATAGAAAGCAAGCTGTTGAAATTGTTGCTAGCCGTATTTTTCATTTTGGTCGTATCTTAGGAGAGCAACCTGAAAAAATTGCTGTCCGTACGCAAAAGCGATTATGGGGTTGTTGTGATTATAGTAAGCGGATTATTCATATTAATTGGCAAATTATTTTAGCTCCTATGTCAGTGGTTGAATATGTGATCGTACACGAATTGTGTCATTTAATTGTACCAAATCATTCAAAGCGGTTTTGGAGTCAAGTTGAAAATATTTTACCAGATTACGAGCGTGAAGTGAAATGGCTAAAAGATAATCAAGCTGATATGGTTTTACCAGAAGTAGGACGGTAGTTTGTGGAATTCTATATATGTGTGACACCTAACGCCAAAAAGAAACGCATTAATATTAGTGAAAATGGTGTGAAAGTTTATTTAACTGCGCCAGCTGTAGATGGAAAGGCGAATAAGGCTTTAATTGAGTTCTTAGCTGAATATGTGGGCTGTGCGCGTAATACTCAGGGGGCATGGGAGTTAGTGGATTTAGAGGATTCTGGAAGCTTGTTTGATAACCGGACTATTCTCACAATTCGTAAGAATCAGATAAGCATAACAAAAGGATTGAAATCTAGGGACAAAACTATTACTATAGTTGGTCTTATTTAAGATTTTATAAGAAATACTAACTATATATCAAACGGGCTTTGTTTATTAGGTCCTTATTTTGGGGAGGTTTTATGTCACTTGAACAACAAATTACTAAAGATTATATTACGGCAATGAAGGCTAAAGATTCAATTAAGTCACAAACGATTAATGGTTTAAGAGCGCAAATTAAGAATGTAATTATTGAGAGACGGGTTGATAAAGTTGAAGATATCGATGTTATTACTATTGTAAAGAAAGGAGTTAAGCAACGCAAAGACTCTATCTTACAATTTACAGAGGCAGAGCGCATGGATTTGGTTGAAAAAGAGAAAATCGAAATGGATATTTTGAAAGTGTATTTACCAGCTGAATTATCTACAGAAAAAATAGAAACAGTTGTTGCAGAAGTTATTGCTGAAGTAGGAGCAACAAGTATGAAGGATATGGGCAGCGTTATGAAAGGTGTTACAGAGAAAACAGGTGGTGCTGTAGATAGTAAGATTGCAAGTGATATCGTTAAAGCGAAATTAGCAGGATAATTATGAGAAAGATACTTAACTTCCTTAAATTTTCATTTTTATTTTTGGTTCTTGGTCTTTGTGGACTTCTTTTGTGGATCTCGGGTCATTATGTTATTCCAATTATGATGTATCATCATGTTGATTATGTTGATGAACAGCGTTCAGATACAGTTTCTCCAGAAAATTTCAAGAGACACATGGCATTTTTAAAACAGAATGATTATAATGTCATCAGTTTAGAGAGTTATATATTGGGAAAGAAAGAGCAAAAGAAATTCCCTCGTAATACAGTTGTTATAACTTTTGATGATGCTTATGATGATAATTTTGTACATGCTTTTTCTGTAACCAATGAATATAACTTTCCAGTTACATTATTTGTTCCGTCTACTGAGGTTGGGACTGAAGGAATAATGAATAAAAAACAACTGAGACAATTACTTGATATGGGCGTTACGATTGGTAGTCATTCACTTAATCACACATACTTACCAGATGCTCCTTATGCTAAGCAAGTTGAAGAAATTCATGATAGTAAAACTGACTTAGAAAGAATGTTAGATATTAAGGTTGATTATTTTGCTTACCCAATTGGTGGATTTAGTAAAAAGATCAAAAAAGTAGTTAGGTCTGCAGGATATAAAGCAGCCATGGCAACGAATCGTGGTTATGATAAGGCTAATAACGATCTGTTTGAAATTAACCGTATTAAATTTAGTGATAATGATGATGATAGTTTTACACTTTGGATTAAACTTTCAGGATACTTCAATATATTCCGCAAGGAAAAAAGTCCATTTTAGAACTCAGTAGAAAGGTAGTAAATTATGTCTAAGATAGCAAAGCGTGATAACGCTAAATATTCTTTAAATAGTAACGGTAGTTTTGTCATTGAGAATTATAATCAAAGCAAACCGTTCTGTAATTTCTTTCCAGGAATCGCAGGTGTATGGGGCGTTCCAATGTGGGCCTTTTATGTGAATCGTGGACAATGTATTGCAAGCTTTGGTATTGAATCGAAAGATAAATCGGTTATGGAATTCCAACCGGCTAATAAATCTTATCGTTGTACGGCTTTATCGGGTTTTCGTACTTTTTTAAAGGTAAAAAAAGGGAAGAAGACTATTTATTGGGAGCCATTTCAAAGTTCTTTAAAGGGAACTGATTTTAATACTAAACAGAAGATGTATATCTCAGCACATGATTTAACACTAGAAGAAAAAAATGAAGAATTAGGCTTAACGGTTAAAGTTAATTTCTTTACATTACCAGAAGAGCCATATTCAGGTTTAATCCGTCGTGTAACTATTAAAAATGATCAATCTAAGGGTTGTGAAGTGGAAGTCGTAGACGGCTTGCCAGTAATTGTGCCTTATGGGCTTGGTGATTGGTTGAATAAGCATTTATCACGTACGGTTGAAGCGTGGGTGAAGGTACGTAATTTAGATAATGATGCGCCATATTATCAATTAAATGTAGAGGTTGATGATAAACCAGAAGTAACATATATCAAAGAAGGTAATTTTTATTTTGCTTTTAATCCTAAAAAAGAAGGATTGCTTAAGCCAGTTGTTGAGGCAGCAAAAGTATTTGGACAAGCTACTGATTTTATTGCGCCAGAAGCATTTCTTGATGCAGATAATTTTAAAATTAAAAAACAGCAAACATCGAATCGTTCACCAGCTGCGATGACACATGAAACATTTACGATTGCGGCAAAAGAATCAGAAGAAATTATTTCTGTTTATGGTGTTACTCATTCGGTGGAAC
>JBLINE010000130.1:0-4050 GCA_047638895.1 Lysobacterales bacterium | reverse complement strand
TTATTTTACGCATTATGACGAAAAAGATGTTTTAAAGTTAGAAGAGCTTAACCCAACGCAACATTTCACAAAACCACCACCACGTTTTTCAGATGCGTCGTTAGTTAAAGCACTTGAGGAAGATGGTATTGGACGACCGAGTACGTATGCGTCTATTATTTTAACACTTGTATTACGTAATTATATTGTTCGAGACAAAGGGTACTTGAAGCCGACAGAGCTCGGTATTTTAATACTTGATCTTTTAGTTGAGAACTTTCCACGTGTTATTAACGAAGGATTTACAGCACGAATGGAAGATCAGTTGGATATGGTTGAAGAAGGTAAGCTTGAATATCCGAAACTATTAAAAGAATTTTATGAGCCATTCGCTATTGAACTTGAAAAAGCAGAAGCGACAATTGTTAAAACACACAACTACGTTGGGCGTGATTGTCCAGAGTGCGAGGAACCATTGGTTATTAAATGGGGTCGTCGAGGTAAATTTATTAGTTGTATTGGTTTTCCAGATTGTAAACATGCAGAGCCATTTACTTTAGGAATTCCTTGTCCTGAAGATGAGTGTGAGGGGCAATTAGTTGAAAGACGTTCTAAGCGTGGGCAAACTTTCTATGGATGTAGTAAATATCCGCATTGTACTCATATTAGTAATAAACTTCCTGAAAAAGAAGATGAAGTTGCTGAAGATTCTGAGGCAACTACTGAGTAAGTATGAAACGATATATTGATAAATTTATCAATTATTTAACAGTTGAAAGAAATTACTCAGACCATACCATTATTAATTATAAAAGTGATTTAGTAGAGTTTAGTCGATTTATTGGTAGTGAGGTTGCTATTGATAAAGTCGAATATCTACTCCTCAGACGTTTTCTAGCCCATTTACGTTCCAAAGAGCTTAAGCCGCGTACTTTGGCTCGTAAGCTTTCCGTTTTACGGAGTTTCTTTCGATTTTTACAAAGAGAAGATATTGTTCAAGTTAATCCAACAAAAATTTTAATGTCTCCTAAATTGGATAAACCTTTACCTAAATTTCTAACTGAAGCGGAAATGACTGAGTTGATTGAGAAGCCACTTTTGGATAATGATTTTGGAAGGCGTGATAGGGCTATACTTGAGACATTATATAGTGGAGGATTACGTGTAAGCGAGTTAGTTGGATTAAGTGTGGAAGATGTTGATTTTATAGGAAACATTGCTAAAGTGTATGGTAAGGGTAAGAAGGAAAGAATCGTCCCTATTGGGGATCAAGCGATTGATGCTATTAAGCACTATATTGATCAAAGAAAGCATAAATCACAGGCTATTTTCTTGAATAAATATGGTAAGCGGATATCGACAAGAGCGATTATTGATATTACGAAAAAGTATATTAGACAGATTTGTACACACAAAGACATTTCACCACATGTATTGAGGCACTCGTTTGCAACACATTTGCTTAATAATGGAGCGGATTTGCGTAGTGTACAAGAGCTTTTAGGCCATGCCAGTCTTTCAACAACACAAATCTACACACATGTTTCTACAGATCGATTGAAACAAGTATATGATAAATCACATCCAAGAGCATAGATAATAATGATTAGCGTAGTCTTTTATAATATTATACTAGTATTTATATTAGTAGCTTATATACCTCATTTATTTTTAAGAAAAAAATGGCATGAAGGGTTGTGGAAGCAAGTAGGTGGTGATTTAAATTTTTTAAATAAAATTGAGCAGGGTGAGAATGTTTGGATTCATGCAGTTAGTGTTGGAGAGGTTCTTGCTATTGAGGGGTTTGTTTGTGAATTGGCAAAGAAGTATCCTAAATATCAAATTATTGTCTCGACCGTTACACGAACAGGGCAAAAGTTAGCTAAAGAAAGACTCAATGGTGTAGCAAAAGTAATTTATGCACCTTTTGATTTTAGTTGGGTAGTCAGAAAATATATTAAGGCAATTAATCCCAAAGTTTATTTTGCAGCTGAGACAGAAATATGGCCGAATCTTTATCGATTTTTAGATAAGGAGGGCGTTCCCATTATTCAATTAAATGGACGTATTTCTGATAGTTCTTACAAAGGGTATAAAATGATTAAGCTTTTGGTTGAAAGTGTACTCAATCGAGTTAGTTTGTTTTGTATGCAAAGTCCTTTAGATAAAGAGCGTATTGAAGTTCTGGGAGCTGATATAAATAAAGTACATGTATTGGGTAATATGAAGTTTGATAATTTAAAAGATGTAAAGAAGTTAAGCAGAAAAGAATGGGGGTATTCAAGTAAGGATATTATTCTTGTTGCTGGAAGTACGCACCCTGGGGAAGAAGAAATTCTGATTGATACATATAAAAATCTTTTAAAAGAATATCCGAGCGTGCGTTTTATATTAGCGCCACGGCATATTGAGCGAACAAAGAATCTGGTTGATTTAATCAAATCTAAAGGATTAAACGTAGTATGTCTGTCACAAAAAGATAATTTCTCATCAGATGAAGGCACTGTTTTACTTGTTGATACTATTGGAAAACTAAAACAAATTTATACATTGGCTAACATTGTTTTTATTGGAAAGACATTGATTGGGCGTGGTGGACAAAATATTTTAGAGCCAGCGATTGCAGGTAAGCCAATTGTTGTTGGGCCAAATATGCAAAATTTCAAAGATATTTTGGCAATATTTAGGAGAAATGCAGCACTTATTGAAGTTGAAGATAGCGATGATTTATTGGTTAAATTAAAGATGTTGTTAAATGATGAAGAGTTACGTGAGGAATATGGTGTGCTAGCACACAATCTTATTGATCAACATACTGGTGCAACAGATAAGACATTGGATGCTGTAGAGCAATATTTAAACTAATTTTATGAAACAATATTTTCTTAACATTATTACTGATAAAGACAATGATATAGTTGCTAGGTTACTTAAGCTAGTTTTATGGTTATTTTCTTTTGTTTATCAAGCCGTTATAGCTTTAAGAAGGTTTTTTTATCGTATTGGGTTATTAAAATCAACTGATCTTAAGGTGCCTGTGATTAGTGTGGGAAATATTGTTATGGGTGGCACGGGAAAGACACCATTGGTCGTTTATATTGCGAAGTATTTAGAAGGGCGCTCAAAAACTGCATGTGTGCTGATGCGTGGTTATATGGATAAGAGTAAAGGTGAAGTAGCTTCCGCTAGTGATGAAGCCATGGTGTTAAATGAGAAGCTACCTAAGACACCTATCTTAGTTGGATCCAATCGTTCATTAAATGCGCAAGAATTTCTAAAAAATAATAAGACAGATAGTTTTATTCTGGATGATGGGTTTCAGCATTGGCAAATTAAACGCGATTGTGACATTGTTGTCATTGATGCACTAAATCCTTTTGGTAATAAAAATACAATTCCAAGAGGAATCTTAAGAGAGCGTTTTGGTGCGTTAAAGCGAGCACATATATTTGTTTTAGCACGTGTTGATTTGGTTACGGAAGATAAGAAGAATCAAATATCAAAATTACTTCATAATTATAATGAGGGTGCCTTAGTTGTGGAGGCAGCGCATGTGCCATCGCAATTAATTGATGCTATTGAAGGAAAAGACTTAGAGTTGAGTATCTTAAAGGATAGTGATGTGGTTTGTTTTTCTAGCATTGGTAATCCGGATGCCTTTGAACGGATGCTAAAGAATTGTGGTTGTCATCTACGTAAGGAAATACGTTTTATTGATCATCATGTGTATAGGCAGATGGATATAGATGAGGTTTGTCAAACGGCGACTAAATTTGATACACAGATTGTTGTTACAACACAAAAAGATATTGTAAAACTTAAACTATTTCTTAATTCATTTAAGGGTAAGGTTCAAGTATTGGTTCTTAATGTTGAATTAGAAGTGTTAAAAGGAGAGACAGAATTTCGTGCTAGACTCGATTCTTTATTATAGTGCACTTTTTATTGGGTGCTTTGTACGATTATTACCATTAAGTGTAGCTCTTTGGTTTGGGCGCGTGATTGGTATGATAGTTTATTTCTTTGATTTCAAGAATCGGGCGCAAACGTATGCTAACTTAAAAATTGCTT
>JBLINE010000129.1:0-4058 GCA_047638895.1 Lysobacterales bacterium | reverse complement strand
ATACGGATAAATTCGATACTCTGGATGTGGTTTACTTAAGTTTGGCTTAGGATAGATCGCTAAAAGATTCATTGTCCGCATTAAACGACGAACTAATTTCTCACCAACGCTATACCCAAAACGACGTAAATTATTCATCATCTTCACCACCACTCCTCATGCTTCTTTTATGAACTGTAAGTCTATCACTTTGCGTAATTGATCTTCAAACTCAATATTTTTCTCACGTTTCTGATAGTACAGGTTTGAACGATTATATCCTAACAATTCGCATTGACGACGAATACTGATACTGGCATTATCTTTCTCAATGAACAGTCGCCGTTGCTCACGGTTTAAAATCCGAGCTTTTTTTAAAGCCACGTATTTTCAACCTGCATACGAGCAATCTCTTTGTATAAATTATTTATTCTTCCTTCAGTATCTGGTTCTTGTTCGTTCTTTCGAATGAAAATATCTGACATATTATCTTTAAGTTTTTTTTCCCATTTCGTGACCATATTGCTATGAACTTAATACTCTGAACTAATTGCAGCTATCGTTTTATCACCTTTAATTGCTTCTAATGAAACTCTTGCTTTTAAATTTTTTGGATATTTTTCCCGTCTCTTCATTTCCCCCTCCTGGATTTAGGTTATTCTATCATCTTTTCACACCTTAACCAGTGGTCTGAATCTGTGGTGGGTATTATAGTTTATTGTATTGACGTAAACACACTTTGCTTGGTAGAATAAACGCATGACAAAAAGGAACGCACTCACACAGAACATATTACTTGCTGATTACAATGATTTGCTTAAATCTATTCACTCAGAGATGTTACAATCTAAAGAAGAGATTGAACTTCGCAAAGTCCGTGCTTATTGGGTGGTAGGGGATGTGATTAACACGCATCTTCTTAAAAATAAGACACGAGCAGATTACAACACACAATTGTACAATAACTTATCTCGCGATACGGGGATTCATGCAAAGACTTTACAAAAATTAACCAAGTTTGCGCGAGAATTTGAGATTCCGAACGCGCGTTCCCAATTCAATTGGACAGCCTATCGCACGCTTTTAAAAGTTGATGATCAAGCCATGCGTTTACAAATAATGAATAAAATACGACGAGAAGGGATTAAGACGCGGGCGATTGCACAAGAAGTGTTGGCGGTTAACCTTCAAGAAAAGGGAGAAAAAGCTAACTCCAAAATCGCGACAAAACTCCGCGGCACCTCAAAAACGCTTTTTACTTACAAGCTTATTAATCCAGCTGTTAGAACGCCTACTAAAAATCTACGGATCATTGATTGCGGCTTTACTATTTGGCGTGAGGTGCCGTGCGTGCCATCACTTAATACAGCACCAAGTGATACGTTGGTGCGCGCCGTTAAGCGTAAGGACGCCTTTAAACTTAAGGGTTCACTAAAAAATCTAACGCGCCGTGATCTGTTCACTTACCAAGCACTTAACGAACGGGTGGTTGATGGTGATACGGTCATCTTTCAAATCGATCTAGGCTTTCGCACGTGGACGCGGCAATACCTACGTCTGCGCGGAATCAATGCTCCTGAACGTGGGACCCCTGAAGGTAAGCGCGCCCAAACATTTCTACATCGCTTGCTAAATAAAAATCCAACTGTTACCATCAAAACCTATCAGGCTGATATTTACGGCCGCTACATAACCGACATCTTTTTAAGTGACGGTATCTACGTCAATCAGTTACTGATTGATAAAGGATATGCCCAGCGTTATTGATAATTACGTTTCCTTCTGCATATCAAAACAAAGGGGTAATTTGAGATCTAGGCCCCTACATTCGTCTGTGTCCCATAATTTAATCCCAACTTATTCCAGTCGTACGTTTCGGAATTTAAGAAATAATATAAAATCTCCATGGGTGGATTCATTTTACTACAGAGATTTGTATTATTAAGGCAGTATTGTTATACAATAAGAAAGTCAAATTTGTTCTTAGTTATTTATAAACAGTAGGAAAATAAATAAGAAAATGTATTTTGTTGTTAACAGTTGTAATGTTACTAGTATTAACAACAAGTGTATCTTGGTCTGAAGGCACAGATGTTTTAATTCTTAAAATGGCTTTCTGGTAGAAGGAGATATTGTAGAAAAAACTGATGAGTACATTGAATTAAATGCTATGAATATGAATATTAAGAACTATCTGGATGAAATAGAAGCCATTGCAAGAATTATGTCCGCTATTGTGGTTAAAGATAAGAGTGAGAAAGAAAAGTTTAGAATATAAGTGATGAATTCCGCCGAGACGAGACTTTATGATATTAATGTGGATGAGATATGTAAAACTTCGACTAAAATTTTGATACCAATAAAAATAAAGTTGCAAAGATAAGGGCAGAGCTCAAAGCAAAGCAAGTAGCATTTGAGGGTATGGATAAGCCAGGAAAACCACAGGCAGATGTTTGCATCAAGTTTATGCCCTTAGATCAGATATTCGCACGGAACAGCTGTGCATTGATAATATGAGCGCCGAAGAAGGCAGAGTGCATGATTAACGTAAAGCTGCATCGAAAATATTTTATAATGAGAGATGAGAAAATTAAATTAAATTAACATTAAAGGAATATAAATGTCTGCATCAAATTTAGAAATACTAGCCTATGAAGAAACGCCTTTGGGGATGTTGTGCTTAAGGCGACGCCAATCGCTCCAAAATCCAACACTAACAGTAACAGAAATCACACTCAATCAAGAATTCTTAATGAGCAGTCATTACACAGACTCTGAGCGTGCCTTATCAAACATAGCGCTATCGATGCATGGCGGAGACGATTTAAACGTCTTGGTGGGTGGCTTAGGTTTGGGCTACACGGCTTATGAGGCGTTATTAAGTAAACAGGTTAAAAGTGTTGAAGTTACAGAATATCTGCAGCAGGTCATTGCTTGGATGGCGGGTGGTTTGGTACCTTTATCGAATGAGCTTAATACGGATAACCGTGTATCCGTTGTGCATGGTGATGTTTATGCGCAGTTAGCAAAAGCTCCCAAAACTAAATTTGATGTAATTCTCATAGATGTTGATCATTCCCCTGATGAGCGCTTAGATACTAAATGTGGCCGGTTTTATACCCGTACAGGCTTACTTGAGGCAAAAGAACATTTAAATGATAATGGCATTCTCGCTGTCTGGTCTTATGCTTCTGATTCACCGTTTGCTGATGCTTTACGTGATGTATTTGGCAAAGTTCGGGTTCAGCCAATAACATTCACTCATAAAATGCTTAATAATGAAGAACATACCGATTGGTTATTTTTTGCACGCAAATAATTAGTGAGAGAAATAAGAGAAAGAATGTTAGGTTGAGAAAAGAGGCGATTATTTCTTAATATTGCCTTTAAAATTAGAGATGACTTAACTGTTGCTAAAGTTTGTATTTAATGTATAACTGGTATGTAGGATGTAAGGGTGTAACATACTTCATATGGAGTTTGCGACACTATTTTTTAATTATCGAAATAAGGACAAACAAATGGCACGTGGAAAAGTAAAATGGTTTAACGACCAAAAAGGATTTGGTTTTATTACTCCGGATGATGGAAGCAGTGATTGTTTCGTTCACCATAGTGAAATTCAAGGAGAAGGTTTTAAATCTCTTGCTGAAGGTGAAGAAGTTGAGTTTGAAACTGGTGAAGGCGCTAAAGGCCCACAAGCAACTCAAGTAACAAAAGTTTAGTAAAACTTTAATAATAGTGCCGTTTCTCATTAATCATTGGAAACATTAGAATTCAGTAAGACATGAGAAGCGACACTTTTATTTAACCCTTTGTAACTGTAAAGTTGCAGAGGGTTTTTTATTAATTAGCACAGATGTTTTAGTTTAAATAATTAAGGAGTATTAAGTGGATTGTAAAGAAATTGTAAGTCAGAGTAACACAAATATTAAATGGTTAAAAAAGCTAGCGCAAAAAAAGCATCGCGTGCAAAGTAAGGAATTTACGGTTGAGAATTTAACAACTATTTATGATGCCCTGAAAAGCGGCTATGATTTTAAAAATTTATTTGTGACACAAGCGTTTATCGATCGCAA
>JBLINE010000128.1:0-4059 GCA_047638895.1 Lysobacterales bacterium | reverse complement strand
TACCAGAGCGTCATAATAGATGGTCTAGCTGGTTTAAAGATAAAATTAATGAAAGTGATTGTGCTTATGAGCGGTTTATGACACCAATCGCTTTTCTAACAAGTTGGATGGAGGAATGTAATTTCCGAGGGTGCGCCTTCCTTAATATAGCTTCTGAAATCACAGATGTTCAATCTAACATCCGCAAAGAGGTTGTTTATCATAAGGATGGATTAAAGACTATAATAAGAGAAATCACTAAAGATTTAAAGAAATCAGATGGTAAGTATAAAAATCTGGATGTTGAGTTTATAACAGATGCATATTATGTTTTAATTGAGGGGGCTATTTCAGCTAGTCAAAATTATAGTGAATTATGGCCGATTGAAGCTGCACGTAAATCGGTTGAGAAATTAGTCAAAAAGTAGCTATATTTTTTTTAACGATAGAACGAACAGAATGGTCTGTTTGTAATGGAGGCAAGAATGATTAAACCAACAAGTGACATAGTCTTTTCACCAGTCGTTAAAGAAATGCAGGAAAAGTTTGGCTCTCGAGGGAGTTACGCCAAAATGGATGAGCGTGGTGGATTTAGAGATGTCATCACCGATGATCTTGTTGAGTTTATTGGAGCTCGTGATTCGTTTTATTTAGCAACGGCTAGTGCTGATGGACAACCTTATATTCAACATCGCGGAGGACCTAAAGGATTTTTATGCATGTTGGATTCCAAGACATTAGCTTTTGCTGATTATTCGGGCAATAAGCAATACATTACGGCTGCTACTCTAGAGGAAAATAATAAAGCCTATATTTTCTTGATGGATTATCCAAATCGAAAACGAGTAAAGATTTGGGGAGAGGCTCAAGTGGTTGATAATGATCAAGAATTATTAGAAAGTCTTCACGATCCACAATACAAAGCTAAATTGGAACGGGTTATTAAATTTCATATCAAAATGATTGATATAAATTGCCCTCAGCATATTAAGCCGCGGTATACAGAAGAAGAAATTGATTCTGTAATTGAAAATTTAAACGAACAAATAAAAAATCTAAAAGAAGAAAACAAAAAATTAAAAAAGGAAATAAAATCATGACAACTCAAACACAAAAACTTACACAAGGCGTTCATCATGTTGGATTAACTGTTAAAGATTTAGATGTTACAAAAAAATTCTTTATAGAAGTTCTGGGTTACATCACATTTCTTTTAAAGTGAACGAGGAAGTAGGTCTTGATGGCGTTTATGAAAAACTTAAAAATACAGATGGTGTTACAATTGAATTTGCTCCAGAAAATTTAGGTGGTGGTCCAACTAAGCATATGATGATTCCAGAACCAGGTGGAATTCGTATTGAATTTATTGCGCCAGCAAAATAAAAAAATAAAACTTGACTGAACGGTCAAGTAATGTTACTATTTGCTCATGAAAGATTGCGAAACAAAATACAAAATCATGGAAACGGCCATTGAGCTTATTTGGCAAAGCAGTTATGACTCGGTCGGAGTGAGTGATATTTGTAAAAAAGCTAAAGTGAATAAGGGAAGTTTTTATCACTTTTTTCCTTCCAAAGAAGTTTTAGCTGTGGAAGCTGTTAAATATAGTTTAAGTCAATTTCAGCCAATGCTCGATCAGGTATTTTCTGCTCAAAAAGATCCAATCCAACGACTCATGGATTTTTGTGATTTTACCGTTACTATGCAAACAGCTAAGAAAGAGAAGATTGGGTATGTCTGTGGTTGCCCGTTTACAAATATTGGGTTAGAACAGAGTTCTCAGAGTAAGTTGATTGCAGAAATTGTACGTAAATGTTTTAACCAAACTAAAAAATATTTTGCCAGTGCACTTAAAGAGGCAAGTGATTCTGGCGATATTAGTATCAAGAATGTTGATGAAAAGGCAGACGAATTATTTACATATAATATTGGAGCTTTGACGCAAGCGAGAATCAATAATGATTTAAAGCCACTTGTTGATTTAAAGAGAGTATATAAAGAAATGCTCGGAATCAAAAGAGAGGCTGCTGTAGGGAAGTAAATTTTTTTAACCAGAATTTTGACCGAACGGTCAAAATTAAAAGCACGGTGTTGAGTAAAGTATCTCAACATCTTATTGCGACAAACTCTGTTTATCGCTTAGGAGAAACACAATGAAAAAATCATATTTAACAGTCACTATGGATATTAACCCTAACGAAATGGAATCTTTTGGTGCGTATTCTTCACAAGCACTTCCATTATTTAAATCAAAAGGAGGAGAAATAGTTTTAAGAACGAAAGTTGAGAAAGTCTTAGCAGGAAGCGTCTCACAAATTTTAGCTGTGATGAGTTTTCCAAGTTGTGAAGCCATAGAAGAAATCTTTGAAAGCGAAGAGTACAAAAAACTGATTCCTCTTAGAGATAAAGCATTTAACAATTTAACGATACATACTTCTATGGATTTTGATCCATCAGAAAAATAAAATTTATATATTAATTAAATAAAAAGGAGAAGTCATGATTAAGTTATACGGATTACCAGTTTCAACCAATGTTTCAAAAGTAAGATATGCTCTTAACAGTTTAGGTCTTGAGTATGAATTAATTCCAACAAGTCCAATGTCAGGAGAAACGCAGAGCGAAGAGTATGGAAAGATATCTCCAACTAGAAAAATACCAGCAATTGATGTTGATGGATTTACTTTATTTGAAAGTAATTCGATTTTACGTTATCTGGCTTCACGTGAAAAATCTGAACTTTATCCATCAAACCTAGAACAACGCGCGACTGTAGATGCGTGGATGGATTATAGTTCTATTCATGTGAGTTCAGCTGTAGGACGTATTGCATTTAATAGAGTTTTTGCACCAACTTTTGGAATGGAAGTAGATGAGAAATCTATTACAACGGGACTTGAGTTTTTAGATAAACAACTTCCTGTTGTTGAAAAACAACTATCAGAAAATACGTATATCGCTGGAAATGATTTAAGTATTGCGGATATTTCGTTATTTGCTTCTTTGGATATGATTGAAGTTGCACAAATAGAGATTGGCGCGTATACAAATCTTGTAAAATGGCGTGAAGGCCTTAAGGCGCAGGATTTTTATCAAAAATGTTATAAAGATTACACGACGTTTGCAAAAGAGCAAATGAGTGTAATGGCTTCTTAAAGTAAATAATATAAGCCCTTATCGCCTTTTAGGTGGTGAGGGCTTTTTCTTTGTGAATAAAAATCATTTTTTTATCATCTTTAAGCTTTCCTGTCATCTCCATAATATTTTTGCTATACTTCAAAGAAGGTAGAAGCTTAATTTAAAGACTTCGTTTAATTATGAAGAAAGGTTTATTACATGAAAGTTCGTGCAGCAATTGCAGTTGAAGCAGGTAAGCCACTTGAAATTGATATAATTGATTTAGAAGGACCTAAAGAAGGAGAAGTTCTTTGTCGTATGGTAGCGAGTGGAGTGTGTCACACAGATGCGTATACGTTGTCCGGTCAAGATCCAGAAGGCATTTTTCCAGCGATTTTAGGGCATGAAGGTGGTGGTATTGTTGAGGAGGTTGGTCGTGGTGTAACAAGTGTTAAGCCTGGAGATCATGTTATTCCTCTTTATGTTCCAGAATGTCGTAAGTGCAAATATTGTCTTTCTGGTAAAACAAATCTTTGTCAGGCTATTCGTGCAACGCAAGGAAAAGGACTCATGCCTGACGGTACATCACGTTTTTCACGCAATGGAAAGCCAATTTTTCATTACATGGGCACATCAACATTTGCCGACCATACAGTTGTGTCTGAGATATCAGTTGCAAAGGTAAGTGACAAAGCGCCTTTAGGTAAGGTGTGTTTGTTAGGATGTGGAATTACAACAGGTATTGGAGCTGTGTTAAATACAGCGAAAGTAACGCCGGGTTCGAGCGTGGCTGTATTTGGTTTAGGTGGTATTGGATTATCTGTTATTCAAGGAGCAGTACTTGCTAAAGCAGATCGTATTATTGCTATTGATATTAATGAAGGAAAATTTGAAATGGCACGTGCTTTTGGTGCAACCGATTGTATCAATCCAAAAACATGTGGAGCCTCTATAGAAGAAGTT
>JBLINE010000127.1:0-4099 GCA_047638895.1 Lysobacterales bacterium | reverse complement strand
TCAACATCAACAAGTTCGTTTGATAATTTAGATATTAAAGATTCTAATAACGTAACGGGCACAGATTTAAGTTGTTTAACAGCTAACGGCTGTGTGGATTCTGGGAATAATCTCAATTGGAAATTTGTCATTGGACCACTTAAGGGTGCAGTTATTATGATTAGTAAATATATAGCACCAATTTTCCCTATTAAACAATTATTTATGCATATGTAATTCTTAATAGGAATTAATAAGAGTATCGCATATATGAAGGCCGTCCTGAAATTAAGGGAGTCCCTTTGATTATAAAGTTTGCTCCCTAGGTGGGTATTTTTCTGCACCCATGCTACATCATTATCATGTATTTATTTGTAGATGATATGTAGGGCACTTACCTGTGTTGACCAAATTACAGATCGAGTTATTATTTAAGTTGAGGATGAATCCACTTTATTTTTGGAATTCATAAATAAACTTGTTAATTATAAAGGGGCAACGTAAGATGGGGGGTAAGAACTGATTAATTGTTTAGGGAATTTTATAAGTATGACTAAATACAATTCAAAATATAAGTTTGATGAAAAAATTCTTGCCTCGGTTGTACATTTTACGCAGGACTCAATCATTGTCACAACAAAAGATTTAGATACCCCTGGGCCTGAAATTGTTTATGTTAATCCAGGCTTTACACGGATGACAGGATATTCTCCAGAAGAAGTATTAGGGAAGACACCGCGCATTCTGCAGGGTCCTAAAACAGATCAATCTATGATACAAAGATTAAGAGCTACCTTAGATGCGGGTAATGTGTTTTACGGACAGGCTATTAATTATCGGAAAGATGGTTCAGAGTTTTGGAATGAATGGCATATTGAACCAATAAGAGATGACGCAGGTGAATTGACGCACTATATAGCGATACAGCATGATATTTCTCAGAGAAAGAAGGTGGAGTTAGCCATTGAGCAAAAAAATAGTGCGTTAAAAGAAATTTTAGAACAAATAGAGATTGAGAAGTCAAAAATCAAAGAAGGTGTCTCTATGAATGTTGAAGAGGTTTTGATTCCGGCTCTTAAGAAGATGAAGAGAAAGGGCACAAAATTAGACAAGCAATATATTGATATTCTTGAGAGAAATTTAAATGATCTTACCTCAAGCTTTGGGATTAAGGTTTCCAGTGACCATCTAAAGTTGTCGCCACGAGAAGTAGAGATTGCTAACCTTATAAAAAATGGTCTAGCTAGTAAGGAGATTGTTCAGATGCTGAGCATTTCTTTTAAGACAGTTGAAACTCACCGCAACAGAATCCGCAATAAATTAGGCATAATTAACAAAGATATTAACCTAACCACCTATCTTCAAACACTTTAAGTATAATTAATACCACCTACATTAGCATACATGATATGTAATATATCATGAAGCGTTGAGCCTTTATTCTTTTCTGTTATTCTAGGATTAGTTAATCGAAAAGGAAAAAAGTGATCGATAAACCAGCTAAAATTGCTAACAGAATAATAATAAAATTACAGATATTCTTGTTAGTTTTCGGCTTATTTCTTTCGACAAATAGTCATGCGGCTGAGATTCTGGGTGTACATTTTCAAGATAATTATAAAGAGGAAGGTATACATTTATCTCTGCAAGGCATAGGGGTTAAGACGAGTTTTTTTATTAAAGTTTTTGTAGCTGGTTTTTATAAAGATGATCGCATTGCTACTAATATATTAGGTCAATACGTAAAAAAGATTGAGGTTGAGTATTTCGTAAATATCTCGGCTGAGAAGATGAACGACTTTACAATTAAAAGTATGAGAAGAAATATATCATCTAGTGAATTTGAACAAATAACTGAGCAGATTGCCTTAATGAATCAATATTTTGTGGATCTTAAACCTGGCGACCGTTATGCCTTAACATTTATTCCAAATGTGGGGACAAGATTTATTTATAATGGTCAATTGCTTGGAACGATAAAAGGTGCAACTTTTGCAAAGGCCTTGTTTTCAACATGGTTGGGAGAGAAGCCTTTTGATCGGAAGTTAAAGAATAAGATTTTAGGTAAAGACAGTAGCCAACATTTCGCGAAACAGAAAATTGTTCTCTCAACTGTACTACCAAAGGACATTCCTTGAACGAAATTATGTTAGTCGTTTTAAAAGGGTATGGATTGTTGGTTGTTATGCAAACAGCTCTTTGGTTGTATCAACTGAAAAGTAAAAATGCTTCAACAGCTGATGTGGGGTGGAGTGTTGGTATGGTTATAATTGTGTGTTGGTATATGGTTCACTTAAATGGTTATTGGTTAAGAGAAGTGATTGTATTTTCTCTTATGCTTCTATGGGCGATAAGACTTTCATATTATTTACTTGATCGCACATTAAAAGAGAATAAAGAAGATAGTCGATACACAAGATTCAGAGAGAAGTGGGGTGAGAAGGCAAATACGAATTTCTTTTTAGTGTATCAATTACAGCCTATTTTAAATATTGTTTTATCTGTGCCTTTTTTGATTATTTTTTCAAATACGAGTACGCAAATTAGTGTGATTGAATATTTAGCTGTAGGTCTTTGGTGTGTGGGTTTGATTGGCGAGTCACTATCTGATCATCAATTAAACGCTTTTAAGAAAGATCCAAGGAATAAAGGTCAGCTCTGTGATCACGGGCTTTGGGGTTATTCAAGACATCCAAATTTCTTTTTTGAGTGGATGATGTGGGTTGCCTATTTTGTCTATGCATTGGCAAGTCCTCACGGATGGGTGGCCATTATCGCACCTGCTTGTATGTTATTTTTACTTTTGAAAGTGACAGGCATTCCAATTATAGAAAAAGAATCTTTGAAGCGTAGGGGCGATGTTTATCGCCAATATCAAAAAAAAACCAGTATGTTTATACCATTACCAAAGAGGCCCCTATGAAGACATTAGCTAAAATCACAGAAAAAGCATTAGAAAATAATATCTTACCCGATTCACTTATCCGATTTGGTATTCGTGGTTTACTCAAGGAAAAATTAAAAGTTGAATACGAAAAAGACAAAGAGTTTGGAGAAAGTCGTATCTCAACTTTTATTGATCAATTAAAGAAAAGTCCTATTGCTGTTAATACAACTGAGGCCAATGAACAGCATTATGAAGTGCCTACTGAATTTTTTAAGTTGGTTATGGGAAAGCATATGAAATATAGCTGTGGTTATTGGAATGAAGGTGTCACTGATTTTGATCAATCAGAACAAGACATGCTTGAGTTAACCATAGCCCGTGCCGACTTAAAAGATGCTCAGGACGTTCTTGAGCTTGGGTGTGGGTGGGGTTCACTTTCACTTTTTATGGCCTGTAAGTATCCGGATAGTTTAATTACAGGTGTGTCAAATTCTAGAACACAAAAAGAATACATTGATTCAGAGGCCAAGAAGCGAGGCATCAAGAATATCACCATCATCACTGAAGATATGAATATGTTTAGTCTAAAACAAAAGTTTGATCGGGTTGTATCTGTTGAGATGTTTGAACATATGCGTAATTATGAAAAGCTTTTAGATAAGGTTTCTGGGAGCCTTAAGAGTGATGGGAAATTATTTGTGCACATATTTACACATAAGAATTTTGCTTACCTTTATGAGTTAAATGGCGGTGGATTTGATTGGATGGCGCGTTACTTTTTTTCAGGAGGCATAATGCCATCTAATGATCTTCTTCTTAATTTTGATAAAAATTTTAAGTTAGAACAACGCTGGGAGGTGCAAGGAACGCACTATCAGAAAACTTCAGAGGCATGGCTTGCTAACATGGATCAGCATCGTGCAGAGATTATGCCTATTCTAAAAGATACTTATGGTAAGGATTATAAAAAATGGTGGGTCTATTGGCGTGTATTCTTTATCTCTTGTGCGGAACTGTGGGGTTATGAGAATGGCAGTGAGTGGATGGTGAGTCATTATTTATTTAATAAGAAGGAAATTTAAATGAGCCGTATCGCTATTATTGGCACAGGTATTTCGGGTATGAGTGCAGGATATTTCTTACGCAAAGAACATGATATTACGTTTTTTGAAAAGAATGACTATGCTGGCGGACATACCAATACTTTAAAAGTTGATGATGAGGGTGATCAAA
>JBLINE010000126.1:0-4136 GCA_047638895.1 Lysobacterales bacterium | reverse complement strand
TTCAACCCTTTTTCAGTGGCTGTTACTTCACTAAGTGTTTCAGCAGGATCTGCTGTGATCCCCTTCCCATACATTAAAAATGGCACAGGATCCGATGTGTGCGTACGTAACGAAACTGGTGTTGGATGATCTGGTAAAATTAAAATACGCACATCATCATGTTCATTGAAGTTATTTAAAATCGGCCCAATAATATCTTGATCAATACGTTCAATCGCTTCTGTCTTAGCTTTAGCATCACCATTGTGGCCAGCTTCATCTGGCGCTTCAACATGGATATAAACATAATCATTATCTTTCAAAGCTTCAAGCGCATATTGTCCTTTAGCTTTATAATCTGTATCGTAATAACCAGTTGCACCAGGAACATCAATTACTTTAAGTCCTGCTAAACGCCCAATACCATTTACTAAATCAACAGCTGAGATGATCGCACCGTTTACACCATACTTCTTGTTAAACGGTTCAAGTTTTGGACGACTACCTTGTCCCCATAGCCAAATCATATCTGCTGGTGATTCATTCAAATCAGAACGTACCTTATTAATCGGATGCTTCTTTAAAATTTCACGAGAACGTTCCATCAATTTCAAAAACATGACCGCTTGTTCACCTTCAGGTAAATAAGGCGTTATATCTTTGCCTAAAATATCATGTGGCGGAGTTGTTTTAAGTTCTAAGAATTTCTGAACATCTAATACTTTCATTACTACTGTGTGACGATAACTTTTCCCCGGATAAAACTTTACGTTGGGTAAATCAATTTCTTTATCAAGTGTTTGAATAAGTTGTGCTGCTTCATCAGTTGATATATGTCCTGCACTGTAATCTGTCATGTTGTTACCTGTGAGGGTCACAAAATTACAGCGAATAGCAATTTCATCATCAGCTAAGTGAATATTTTGATTTACGGCTTCAAGTGGTGCACGTCCAGTATGCACCTTTGTTGGATCATAGCCAAGTAAAGACATATTACCTATGTCAGAGCCTGGAGCCATACCTTCTGGAATCGTTTGTATTAGGCCAACCATACTACGTGTAGCCAAATAATCCATATTGGTTGTTCGTGCAGCTTGCAGGGGTGTTTTGCCACCTAACTCTTCTATTGGCAAATCCGCCATGCCATCGGGAACTATTGTTATAAATTTCATTGGACGTGTGTATTTAAACTTTCGATTAATTTAGTAATAATATCCTGCCTTGTTTTTTCTAAGGCGATAAAATTTTTGTTATTATCAATTAAATATGCTTTATACGTTTTATCTGTGGAACTGTTTGCGATAACAAAATCACATTTTGCTTTTTCAAATAAATTTTGTGTGCGTTCTAGCGCCACTGTTTTATTCATTTCTGACTCAAGCTTAAATCCAACAAGTAATGCGTTAGGATTAATTTCCTTAATTTTGTAAATCACTTTCTCAGTGGGAACTAAATTAAGTGTTAGCTTATCGACTTTTGAGCTAATCTTTTTCGTATGCTCAGTTTTCAATTTATAATCAGAAACAGCAGCGGCATGAATAACGATATCATACTTATGTTTTAATTCTTTCTTAAAGAGTGTAATAAAATCATCGTAAAAGTGAAACTTTTTTACTATAACATTTTTTGTTTTTAAAACACGAGTAACAGGTCCTTCGAGCAATGTTACTTGAGCATTCTTTTTATCTAAAGCACCTGCTAGAATGTGTCCCAAAGTTCCTGTTGATTTATTACTAATTACGCGCATATCGTCAATCGGCACCCAAGTAGGTCCACAAGTGATTAAGATGCGCTTGTTTTTTAAATTATTAACTGACATACATTCTCTATTTTATTTTCACAAATCCTGTAGCTTCAGTGTAATGTGCATATTTCCGCAATAAGCTCTTCGCTAACCTTGAGAGTTAATTACTTCGTCCACTGCGCCATTCGTTCGTGGCTCAAGTTCCCTCAGCTAATTAACTCTCAAGCGCTTCGAGCCACGTATCTTGCTTAATCTAAATGTATTGGTACTGTCTTTTTTTATTTAGTATTAGATTTATGGTGTAATTTAAGTGTGTTAATACTTGGCGCTAAGGATTTTTGTACAACCTCATCGAGCGAGTTAATTTTGTCACACATAATTGCGTGATGAAAATTTTGTCTGAGCGAATGAGGTTATGCGAAAATACTGCGCATCTGTGTAATCTTTGGTTCTTACAAGCCTATTTCTTTCAATATCGTCGCAATATCACTATTAACTGGTTTTGGTTCATCAATCACGCTAATAGCGGTAGTTGGATCTTTAAGGCCATGGCCTGTTACCGTGCATGTCACACGTGCGCCTTGATGATGTTTAAAATAACCTTGTTCTGTTAACTTTAAAATACCAGCAATTGATGCTGCCGATGCTGGCTCAACAAAGACTCCAGTGTGAGCTGCTAAAATTTGGTATGCTTCTAAAATTTCTTCATCAGTTACCGCATTAATCAATCCACCTGATTCATCACGTGCCGCTTCAGCTTGTTTCCAACTCGCTGGATTTCCAATACGAATTGCTGTAGCAATTGTTTCTGGATTTTCAACTGGAGCTCCATTAACAATTGGAGCGGATCCTGCTGCTTGAAAACCTAACATTACGGGTAGCTGTGTTGATTTACCTGCTTGTTTATATTCGTTATACCCTTTCCAATAAGCGGTAATATTTCCCGCATTACCTACAGGAATGGCATGAAATTCTGGTGCATCTTTGAGTGTATCGCAAATTTCAAACGCAGCTGTTTTCTGCCCTTCAATACGAAACGGATTAATTGAATTAACAAGTTCTACTGGATAATTATCTGTAATTTCTTTTACGATGTTTAAAGCATCATCAAAATTACCACTAATAGGAATCACTTTAGCTTTATGAATCATTGCTTGTGCAAGTTTTCCAAGAGCAATGTTACCATCAGGAATAATAACAACACATTTCATTGTACCACTGCGTGCTGCATAAGCTGCCGCTGCTGCTGATGTATTGCCGGTAGAGGCACACATAACAATCTTTGCACCATTTTGTTTCGCATTAGACATAGCCATTGTCATACCACGATCTTTAAATGATCCTGTCGGATTAAGGCCTTCAAATTTAACATATACTTTTAAGCCAGTTCGTTGTGATAAATCATCTGAAAGGATTAAAGGTGTGTTCCCTTCATGTAATGTGACGATATTTTCATCTTTGATACTTGGAAGAAAATCTCTATATTCGTGTATTAAGCCTCTCCAACTCACTATAACCTCTCCATTCTTATGGCAACTGGTTTAACTTTAATATTTTTAAGTTTCCCGATTTTATCTAATGCGCCACGTAACTTACGTTCAGTTGTTGTTTCCGTTAGCATAATCACTGGCACGTATTTTGCTTTTGTGTGCATCTTTTGTGTTACTGAGTTAATGCCAATGTTTGCTTTACCTAAAAGCCCTGTAATTTCAGAAAGAACACCTGCTTTATCCGTGGCCTGAAAACGTAAATAAAATTTTGTTTCAACATCATCAAGTTTACTAATTTCACGTACCGTTTCTTTATCTTCGTTACAGTACAATTCTTTATTAGCATCATGTGACACAAGATTAATTAAATCACTAACTACACCAGAAGCTGCGGCATATTGACCGGCACCCTCACCTGATAATAAAATATTACCTAGAGGTGTTGTGTCTAAAAATACACCATTAAGCACGCCATTAATTGACGCTAGTGGATGTGATTTTTTAATCAGTGTTGGATGAACGCGAGCTTCAACTTTCCCATCGACTTCTTTAGCAATCGCTAATAATTTAATTGATAAGTTTAAGCTTTCAGCAGCTTCAATATCATCATGTGACAAATGATCAATACCCTCAGTGTAAATATCTTTGACATCAATAAACTTACCAAACGCTAAGTTGATAAGGATAGCTAATTTGTACGTTGCGTCCATACCATTGATATCAAGTGTTGGATCTGATTCTGCGTATCCTTTATCTTGAGCTAGTTTTAGTGCATCAGCAAATGTTAAGTTCTTACTTGCCATTTCATCTAAAATAAAGTTACATGTCCCGTTAACAATACCGTAAACACCATTGTATAGGTTTCCCGCAATCCCTTCAGAGATTGTTTTAATAATTGGAATTCCAGCACCTACAGCTGATTC
>JBLINE010000125.1:0-4145 GCA_047638895.1 Lysobacterales bacterium | reverse complement strand
GAAAACTAAAGAATGATAATACGATAGTCAAAGACAATAAGTTGTATCAGATCAATGAATATGTTGGGACGAAAGACATTGAAGTGTGGGAGCATTTTGATGGGAGTATGAACTTACTAGGAAACGGACGAAAATTAAAATATAAGCATATTAAAGATATACCAGTTAAGAAAAGAGTATTACGTAGCGTAAATAAGTTTAAATCACCGCGTAAAGAGCACAATAAATCCTTTGGAAACGCAGGAATTAGGAAGAAGCCACACTTAAGTTATGCTTAATTAAACCGGACATTTTAACTTTGATTGACTATTGTATTGACACAAAAGTGGTACGACAGTGATTATAAGTTATACTTGAGTAGAGTAGGAGCTATTTATTATGAAGATATTAATAAAATATACTAAAATTTCACTGTTCTTTTTGTTTATAGTTGTGGCTACTTTTAGTTCAGCAGAAGATAAAAAAAATAATGTTAATTATTCTAATAAATACGGGAATAATTTAGAGCTTACACCATTTGAAATTAAGCAAGACTTTCGATTGGAGTATAAAAAATCTTGGAAGGGTGCAACATTTGAAGAGAAGACTTCTTGGATTAATTTATGGCAAGAAAAGTTTGAAGAAAAAAGAGTAAAAAATGAGCCTTGGAAAGAAGCACAAAAGTTATATGTGGATACTAATGAGGATAGAAAGTCTTTACGTGAAGAAAAATTAGAGAAGATTAGGAAGGATCGTAAGAAAAAGAAGAAAAGTCAATTAAAAAAAGAAAAACAAAAAACTAAAGCTAAAGAAAGAAGAAAAAAGAGTGCTTTAAAGAGAATAAAAGAACAAAATAAAAAAATGGAAGACTTAAAGAAACGCCAACAAAGACGAAATTAAGATTAATTTTAAATTTGTAATCACTTCAAGTGTATTCCACAATAACAATTTCTTCATTATTTTCAAGATTCACAACCTTAGTTTGGGGTATTCCACTAATTTTATTATTAGTTGGGACAGGTTTATTTCTTACTTGTAAACTAAAATTAATTCAAGTGAGAGGATTTTTTCATGCTGTAGAACTTTTATTTGGAAATTATGATAATCCATCACATTCTGGTGAGATTTCGCATTTTTAAAGCTTTGTCAACTACTTTATCAGCAACAATTGGTACAGGAAATATTCTTGGTGTGGCTGCAGCAATGCTAATTGATGGTCCTGAAGCTGTATTTTGGATGTGAATCACTGCATTTGTTGGTATGGCAACAAAATTTACTAGTTGTACTTTAGCAGTGCATTTTCGTAAGATTGATCATTATGGAGAGGTTCATGCAGGACCAATGCATTTTATTGAACAAGGTTTGTATCCTAAATTTAAATGGCTTGCGGTATTGTTTGAGTTGTTTACTGTAGGTGCAAGTTTTGGTATTGGGAATATGTTTCAAGTAAGTAGTATTGTGGCAGCTACGAATTGTTTAATTTATGGTTTAGAAGCAGAGATAGCAAGAGAAGTTTCCGAGGTGTTGGTGTTATAGTTTTTTTCTGGGAAGTGCTGTAATTATAGGAGGTATTAAACGCATTGCAATTTTTGCATCTTATTTAGTACCATTTATGTGTTTTTTTTATATCCTTATAGGACTTTTTATTTTACTTAAGAATTATACTTTAATTTTACCTGGGCTTAATTTGATGTTTACACAAGCTTTTTATGCACCGGAAGTAGTGGCCGGTGGTTTATTGGGTGGTGTTATTCGCGCTGGTGTTGCTCGTGGATTATTTTAAAACGAAGCGGGATTGTGTAGCGCAGGTATCGCACATGGTGCTGCCAAAACAAATGAACCTGTACGTGAGGGGCTTGTTGCTATGCCTGAGCCATTTATCGATACTATAGTAGTTTGTACAATTACAGCATTAATTATAGTTTGTTCAGGCGCTTATCAAACGCTTTTTTAAAAGGGCAATTAACAAGCGCGGCATTTGAAATGGGACTTCCAGACTCTGGATTTTTTGTATCGGTTGGAATTATTTTATTTGCTTTTAGTACATTAATTGGATAGTCCTATTATGGGGATCGTACTGCAGGATATTTATTTGTTAATAAACATGTAAAGAGCTATAGGATATCTTATATTGGGTTTATTATGGTTGGAGTGCTTCTCCCACTTGATGATGTTATTAATTTTTGTGATGCTTTAAATAGATTAATGGCGATACCAAACTTAATTGCATTGATTTTATTAGCACCATTAATTTTAGGTTTGGTTAATAAGTATTCTAAAGAACTTTTAACTAAGGATTAATAGTATGGCCTTGAATAAAATAAGCATAAAAGCAGTGATTTTTGATATGGATGGTGTTATTACAAATACAATGCCGTATCATTATCAAGCATGGAAGCAGGTTCTTTGTGATTTTGGAATTAATGTTACACATTTAGATATTTATGCAAGAGAAGGCCAGCCAGGAACAAGATGTTTAGTTGAATTGTTTGAAAAATATGGGCATGATTATTGTGAAAATACGGCACAGGCTTTGTTAGCTAAGAAAGAAAAATTATTTAAAGAAATAGTTAAAGAACGGTATATTGTAGGAGCACGTACTTTTTTAAAAAAATTACATTGTGCAAATATTCGATTAGCTTTAGTTACTGGAACAGCAAGGCATGAAATGCTTAAAATATTACCGATAAAATTACAAGATTTATTTGAGGTAGTTATTACTGGTAACGATGTAAAATATGGCAAGCCACATCCAGAGCCGTATCAGAAGGCTATTGCGAAACTTAAAGTTTCAGCAGAGTCTGCAGTTGTTATTGAAAATGCACCGTTTGGTGTTCAATCAGCTTTAGGGGCTGGATTAAGATGTTTTGCTTTAGAAACATCGTTGCCAGCGCAATATTTAAATGAAGCAACAAAAATATTTAAATCAATTAAACATATGAATAATGATATTAGATTTAATTTGTGTACAAAATGATATTTAAAAATATTTTAGTGGTATATAAAAAAAGCGCATATCGTATTTATTTCGAAAATAAAGCAAGTAGTTTTCACGGAATGAAGAACGCTTTTTATAAGAGCGAAATAAAGAAATTTAAGAAATCACACGATGCTCATTATAATACGCTTAATTATGTAACATCTACGTTGAGATCTTGTGATATTAGTTTTACAGAGAATTATCGCGGGCGAACTCTTGATTATTCTAAGTATGATTTAATTATCACTGTAGGTGGTGATGGCACTTTTCTTGAAACAGCACGTAAAATAAATAATCAGACTATACTCGGTGTTAATTCTGCACCTTCTTTTAGTGTGGGGAACTATTGTGTAGCAACTAAAGTTAATTTTGAGAAATTGCTTAAAAATATAATCAGTAATAAATTTAAGATAAAAGAGATGCATAGACTAAATGTGTCTTTTGAAAATAAAAAAGAATCACAGCTTTTTTTAAATGACCTTTTAATTTGCCATGCGAATCCAGCGGCATTATATCGTTATTCAATTAAATTAAATCAAAAGAATGAAGAGCAACGATCATCAGGGTTATGGGTATCAACAGCATCTGGATCATCAGCAGCGATTAAATCTGCTGGTGGCCAACCTCTAAGCCCTTACGTTAAAAAATTTCAATACAAACCTCGTGAACTTCATCAAGGTTTGTTCCCAACGTATGAGTTGAAAGGTAAGATTTTACAGAAAAATGATGTTTTAAAGATAACTACCTTGGTTCGTAAAGGTAATGTTTATTTTGATGGAGCTCATCATAAGGTTGTACTTGATTATGGAGATACATTAACTATTAAGATGGTTAACAAGCCAATAAGGACAATTGTTTTATGAAAGCTATTTTATTAATTTCACATGGTAGTCGTTCAAAGAAAACTGTTGAACAAGTAAATGAGACTCTTAATCGACTTAAACTTAATGGAGAAGAAGCTATATATAAGTATGCTTTTCTAGAGCTTGAAAGTCCAAGTATTTCAGAAGGTATTGAAGAATGTATTTTAGCAGGGGCCACTGAAATAGTTATCTTATTAAACTTTCTTAATGCAGGAATGCATGTTGATAAAGATATACCTTCGATAGTTTTGGAGTCTCAATCTAAGTACCCTAATATTCCTATGAAAATCACCCCACCTGTTGGACAGCATCCAAACATGATA
>JBLINE010000124.1:0-4168 GCA_047638895.1 Lysobacterales bacterium | reverse complement strand
GCACGTGTGTTTAATTATGATAAAGATGTGTTTTGTTTAATTACGGAAAAAGATTATAATAATTATTTTAGTATAGAGCCAATGAATCAATGGCAGGTTGAAATATTGAGTGAAGAGTTTGTGGCGCGTAAGCGTATGGCGCTTGATCGAGGTTTTCTTCAGGCATTATTACAGCTTGATCAAAAAAAAGTGTATGACTATATTATGGAAAAGGTAATTTTGTTAAGAAAGGTATCAAATGGATGATGAGTTAGATGAAGATTTAGATATTGCACGCTGCCGCAATGATGTGCCAATTTTTTATTCTATTGTTGTTCCAGTATTCAATGAAAAAGAATCTCTTGAGATTTTATTGAGTGAAATCCTCAGTGTTATGACGGGTTTAGCTAAGCGTTATGAGATAATTTTCATTAATGATGGTTCAGATGATGGTTCTAAAGAATTATTGGAAGATTTTAAGAAACGTTTGCCAGAAATCATTGGTATCATATCACTACTAAAGCGGGCAGGTCAAACTAATGGTTTAAAAAAAGGAATGAATAGAGCGCGTGGAGAAATTGTTGTAACATTAGATGCTGATTTACAAAATGACCCTGCGGATATTGAGCGTTTAATTGCTCGTATGAATGAGGTTGGCTGTGATTGTGTGTGTGGGTGGCGTAAGGCGCGGCATGATTCGCTTTTAAAGGCCTGCTTATCAAAGACGGGGAATTTTTTACAGAGATTATTTACAGGGCTTAAGATTCATGATGTATCGTGCACATTGAGAGCTTATAAACAAAAATGTGCGCTTAAGGTACCACTTGATTGGGAGGGGCAGCATCGTTTCATTCCATTATGTTTATCGTTACAAGGATTTGAAGTTAACGAAATAGTGTCTAACCATCGTGATCGTCAATATGGCTATTCAAAATATAGTCATAAACGTATTTTTCGTGTGATGAGTGATTTTGTTAAAATTTTAAAGTCAAAGGGGCGGTAATGAATAAGTGGATTATTATTGGTTTTGTTGGGCAACTTATTTTTGGACTACGTTTTTTGATTCAATGGATTAGTTCAGAGCGTAAAGGTGAAAGCGTAATACCGATGGCTTTTTGGTACTGCAGTATTGTTGGAAGTATAATTTTATTATCGTATGCGATTCATCGCCAAGATCCTGTGTTTATTTTTGGACAAATGTTTGGGTGTATTGTTTATTTTCGTAATTTAAAACTTATTCATAATAAAAAGAAATCTAAAGAAGTATAGGAGGGGTTATGAAAAATATATTGTTAATTATGTGTTGTATTTTTGCTGTGAGTGGATGTACAACGACAGTAAAGCGTGTTGAAGTAGGTGAAAGGATTGATTTATCTGGACGATGGAATGATTATGATGCACAACTTGTTGCTGAAGAAATGGTTTTTGATGCCTTAGATAAACCATGGCGAGGTAAGTTCATTGATGATGAGGGGAGAACACCAGTTGTGATAGTGGGATCTATTGATAATAATACATCAGAGCATATTAATACTAATGTTTTTACAATATCTTTAGAACGTGAATTACTTAATTCAGGTGATATTACATTTGTGGCATCACTAGTTGAGCGTGATCAAATACGTGTTGAACGTGATGATCAGCAACAAGGCAATACAGATCCAGCAACAATAGCAGCTATCGGTCGTGAGCATGGGGCTGATTTCATGTTAATAGGTAGTGTTGATTCTGTGCAAGATGTCCTTAAGAATAAGGAAGTGGTGCTTTATCAAGTATCTCTTGAGCTGATCCATTTGACGACTAATAAAAAAGTATGGATCGGACAAAAACAAATTAAAAAATCGATTAAGAATCCGCGTGTTACGTTCTAATAAATTATTTTTACTCCTCGTTTTTGGCCTTGGTGGCTGTAGTGTGTCGCCGATGGTTCAGCCTCAAATAAATAGTCTTGTAGCGGCAGAACATTATGACTACGCACGCTATGTTCTAGAAGAGCATGCGGAGGCCTATGGGCCGAATAATTCTTTTTTATATTATGTTGATTATGGGCTTTTGCAACATATGGCAGGTGAATATGAGAGTAGTATTTTAGCTTTTGATAAAGCTAAACGTATTTACACGCAAAACTTACCAAAATCAGTTTCAAAATACTTAGAATCTTGGGTGATTAATGATAATCGTAAACCATATCAGGGAGCTGTGTATGAGCGTTTATTAATTAATTTTTTTCAAGCATTAAATTTTAGTATGCTAAGTGATTTCTCAGCAGCACAAGTAGAGGCGCGTGACGTGGATGTGCAGCTAAGGAAGTTATCTAGTTTGCAAAGAAGTGAAAACGATTTATCTGAAGCGAATGCTTTTTTTGCACGCTTATTTAGTGGGTTTGTGTACGCGCTTAGCAATGATCCATCAAATTTAACGGATGCTTTGATTGATTATGAGAAAGTACTAAAGTGGCAAAAGAAGCATCCAGATGATGGCCTATTTAATATCCCTAAATTTATTCGTGAGGACATAGATGTTATTAAAAGATTATTACATGGCGATGATGCGGATTTTAAAAAACGTAATCTTAAGGGGCAATTATATGTCACGCATTTGGTTGGCTTGTCGCCGATAAAACATCAGAAAGAATTTATTGTACCTGTTTTTGATGGACGTGTTGTAAAGGTGGCGTTTTCATTATTAAATAAACGCCTTACAGTGCTTAATCCAGCGATAGTTAAGCTTGTAAATAAAGAATCAAATAAAGAGATATTTTCTACTATGACGCCATTTATTGATATTACAGAGTTAGCCTTGGCAAATCAGAAAAAGAAAGTTAAGTATGCGATAGCTAAAGCTGTTTTACGAACGGGGGCTAAATATGCGGTCTCAAAAGCAGTTGAAGATGATTTACGTGAAGATTATGGTAATACTACGGCTGATATTTTTAAATATGCGAGTAATGCTTATTCTGTGTTTTCAGAAAATGCAGATTTGCGTTCATGGCAGACATTGCCCAGTACGATACATATGCAACGGTTTATTGTTGAGCCTGGAGTGTATGATGTTTATATCGAAGGTAAGTTGGTAGCAGAGGACGTTTTATGCACTAAGGGTGCTAAGAAATTTATTGTGAATCGAAGTAATTTTGCGTTATAAGGTTGCTCGATTATTAAATTACTAATGTGTTTAAAATGTAGCAATAACATTAAATAAGATTCAGTCAATGATACTTTGCAAATAGTATTGGGCTTGATTAGAATGTGTTATATGAGTTAATGCTAATTCTAGTTGAAACTTTGCAAAGTCCCAATTAATTTAGACCAACAAAGATCCCAGAATATCTTGTTGATTTTACTTCCCGTACTTCTTTTCTACTTAAATTTACACACTTTATGATACGCTATCTTTAGAAATCCTATTTAAACAAGGTTCTATCTTGAGCAATGCTGCTCCTGTCCACCTGATAAGTTGATAACTATTACCCTGTCTGTGTATTGCGCTAGTTGTGACATCACAGATTCAATACAATTTGCTGTGCTTAAACTTTTTCTAGATTCTGATAATAAACCTAACTTATGAAGTGTTAATGTTTCTTCAAAACCTTCTTTCAAACTTCCCGCAGCTGATTGATTCATCTCACCTAGTTCACAACAGATATTCATTAATTCAGTCTTTACTTCTTTATACGTTGTCTTTTGATAATAAATTTGCAATCTACGTTTGAATATTTCTTTATTTGGTTTATCTAAATAACTAATTACGTTCTCACGCTTATGCCATTGGCATCTTTGAATAAAAGCATACTCTTTGAATCTTTAATTGATTGATTTTCTAAATCCTTTTGCCCCATCAATAATAAACAATAAACAATAAACAATAAACAATAATCAATCTTCAAATTCTAATCCTCGTTTTATTAATCGATCGAACAGTTGATTAATAATCAATGAATTCTCTGTATGAGAATGCTCAATATCAAGCACAACTTTATCGCCGGTAATTGTCACACCAAGCACAACTAATATACCGTCTTTAGCATAGATGTCGGGGGACACGACACCTAACTAAGCACTAATCTTGGCAGTGTCAAATAATTAAGTATCGTGTCCCCCGAATGGTGAAATAATTAAGTATCGTGTCCCCCGAATGTTAAAAATCTATAAGAGCTCTGCATATCCGAGAAAACTTCCAAGAAATTTAC
>JBLINE010000123.1:0-4180 GCA_047638895.1 Lysobacterales bacterium | reverse complement strand
TTTTCAACCCATAGCAAATCTATCTCTTTATTAATAAAACCACCCTCTTCAAGCATCTCTTTTAGTAAGAGAAACACTTCTTTAGCAGGCTTCTCTTTAAGATATTCTCCGTTCACCCACTTAAGTTTATCCATTGCAAATATGGCTGCTGAATTATTCACTTTTTTAAGTGAGAACTTTTTAACAGCATTATCTAAAGTGATTATTTCCTGATTATTCCCTGGAGACCACCCTAAAAGCATAAGATAATTAACCAATGCTCCAGATAAAAATCCATTCTTTTTATAATCACTAACTGCAACAGCTCCAAATCTTTTCGACAATCTTGATCCATCTTCGCCCATAATCAATGGTAGGTGCGCATACTTTGGTGGCTTAAAACCTAATGCTTGGTAAATTAGAATTTGTTTTGGCGTATTTGAAATATGATCTTCCCCACGAACAACATGTGTGATTTCCATAAGCGCATCATCAATCGCGCAACAAAAACTATAAGCAGGTGACCCATCACTTTTAATTAAAACTTCATCACGTAATTTCTCATTACCATCATCATCTAAAATAGGCTTACCATCATCATTTCGTTGGATAAAATTTGTTGTATCAAAACTTATTTCCCCACGAATAATGTCATAAATCTTAACCTCTTGAACCGTCATCTTTAAAAGAACAGCATCCCCATCCTTATAAGCTTTACCTTCCTCAATTAATTTATCAGCATATTCGCGATATAAATCGAAACGATCACTTTGATAGTAAACTTCATCCCAATCCAAACCTAACCATTTCATACTACGTAAGATTTCTTCTTCGTATTCTTTCTTAGAACGTACTTGGTCAGTATCTTCAATACGTAAAACAAATGTTCCTTTTTGTGAGCGTGCATACATCCAATTAAATAAAGCTGTACGTGCACCACCTATATGTAAATTCCCTGTCGGACTTGGAGCAAATCTTACTTTAACCATTATCTTTCCTTAAATAAACAACCCCCTATCTTAAATTTCTTTAAAATAGGGGGCTGCTAATATTTTATCTTGTGTATGGTGTTTCTCTATTGTTTTTTACTAATCGTTTAACAATCGTATCTAAACGTTCTTTATTCTTTTCATCTACAACCTCAAATTCAATCCCTACATCATAATATAGTGGTTTCTTTGATTCATCCATTTTACGTTGAACATTCCATACAACTTTACCTTCACATTTAATGTGATCACCTAAATCTAATAAATCCAATTCTAAGTCAACTAAAGAAAACATTTTTACATTTTGCTTTAAAATCACACAAACACCGCCAATACCAATATTTTCTGTATGTGTCAAAAGTATCCCTGCTTCTTGATCTGTATCACGCAAAACAACAAGACATGGATAATTAACCCTCGGAAATTTTCTTCTATTTAATCCATCCCATCTGGACATCTGAACCCCTCTATCTCTATTATGTTATACCATCTTTATATTTTACAATTGTAGTACATGATCTGTGGAGTGACAAGCATTTTCACTTCTCTTTTTACTTACTGTGAATTACAACTCTAAGTGCAACAAATTTGTAAAAGGGCTAAATAGATCTGAAATAACTAATAATTTGTGAGTGTTAAGAAAACAGTTCAGGAAATAGCTGATAAATTAGGACGAGCAAGATCAACTGTATGGCGGGAAATAAAAAGAGGAACAAGGCTAAGGATAGGTTACGAATTACAAATAAAAAAACAATATCGTGCAGATATTGCTCAAAAAGACTACGTTAATAAAGGTACCCATAAAGAACGCAGTTTTAAAATAGGCAAAGATACAAATTTTGAGGAGTATATTCGCGATAAACTACTTAAAGATCGATATTCTCCTGATGTCATCATTGGCACTATTAAAAGGAAAGGATTAAAATTCAAAGGTATGCTCTTTACGAAGACCCTATATAACTACATTGATGCCGGTATATTCTCTGGTATAAGCAATGAAAACCTATGGGAAAAGCGAAAAAGACGTAAACGTAGATATAAAAAAATATCTCGTGTCAGTCGAACTAATAGAATGGGCAAAAGCATTGAAGAAAGACATACAGAAATAAACAATCGTATCGAATACGGTCACTGGGAAGGTGATTGCGTCAAAAGTCCTCTAGGATGTACATCAGGCTTATTTACGCTAACAGAAATAAAAAAGTTGGAAGAAATTATTATAAAACTAGATCAATGCACTCAAGAAGAAATCAAGAACGCATTAAATAGTCTCGATAAGAAATTCGGATCGAAACTTAAACTTAAATTTAAATCTATTACTTTTGATAATGGTGTTAAATTCTTAAACTGGAAGTCTTTGGAATTAAGTAAGCTTAACTCCAAATCAAAAAGAACTACAATATATTTCGTACAGGCTTACAGCTCTTGGGAGCGTGGTTCTAATGAAAATAAAAACAAAATGATCAGACGTTTTATTCCTAAAGGCACTGATATTCATACTCGTAGTGATAAAGAAATTAATGAAATACAGAATTGGATGAATAATTATCCAAGAAAGAAATTAGGATACAAATCAGCCAATCAAATGGTTAGACAATACTTTCAAGTTAACAAAGATCTTAATTCTTGATTCTGTTGCACTTGAAGTTACTATTCATAATGTGTGAAAATATCGAGATATGACCTAAAACTTCTTAATAATGTGGTGGTGGCTCTTCTTCTGAGATATCACACATAGGGTTCGCAGATGCCATTTGTTCTTTCATAGCAACTGTTTGTGCTTCAAGGGCACTTATTCGTTTTTCTTGTTGAATAATAACCTCGTTTAGCTCTTCAATCATATTATCTTGAAAAGCCTGTCTTTTTTCAAGCTCAATAAGCCGTTCATCCATAATCTAGTCTTGTCCCAAATTATCAAGAAAATCACGGTTTGTCTCATATTTACCCACCTTATTAATCAAAAGCTCCATCGCTTCCGCTGAGTTTAAATCGGCAACAGCCTTACGTAATAGCCACACACGTTGAAGGTCATCATTATTCATTAACTTCTCTTCATGACGTGTATTTGAACGTTTAATATCAATCGCTGGATAAATACGACGTTGGAATAAGTTACGGTCAAGTTGAACCTCTGAGTTACCTGTTCCTTTAAACTCTTCAAAAATAACCTCATCCATTCGACTACCTGTTTCAATTAATGATGTGGCGATAATTGTTAAACTACCACCTTCTTCAACAGCACGCGCCGCACCAAAAAAACGTTTTGGTTTCTGAAGTGCGTTAGCATCAACCCCACCAGAAAGAATCTTTCCTGAATGTGGTACTGTCATATTATAAGCACGTGCCAGTCGTGTAATTGAATCAAGTAAAATAACAACATCGCGTTTATGTTCAACTAAACGTTTCGCCTTTTCAATAACCATTTCTGCAATCTGAACATGACGCTCTGCAGGCTCATCAAAAGTAGATGCCACAACTTCACCTTTAACATTACGTTGCATATCAGTCACCTCTTCAGGACGCTCATCAATTAAAAGCACCATCAACACAGCATCAGGATGATTAGTTGAAATAGAATTAGCGATCTTTTGCATTAAAACTGTTTTACCACTATACGGTGGTGCAACAATCAATGCACGCTGTCCTTTACCTAAAGGCGTTATCAAACTCATAATACGCGTTGAGACTTCTTCTTTTGTTGTTTCAAGTTCAATGCGTTCATGTGGATATAATGGTGTTAAGTTATCAAAGAATATTTTATCTTTACAAATCTCTGGGTTTTCATAATTAACAGCTTCCACTTTTAAAAGAGCAAAATATTTCTCGCCTTCTTTTGGTGGGCGAATATGACCACTCACATGATCACCTGTTTTTAAATCAAATCTACGAATTTGTGATGGTGAAATATAAATATCATCAGGACATGGTAAATAGTTATAATGTACACTACGTAAAAATCCAAATCCTTCAGAAAGAATTTCAAGTGTTCCCTCACCAAACATAACACCAGCACTTTCGGCTTGTGCTTGTAAGACCTTAAAAATCAAATCTTGTTTTCGGCAACCACTTACTCCTGGCACATCAAGATCTCGCCCTACTTTAATAAGATCTGCCATATTCATATTCTTAAGCTTTGTTATATTAAAGTGACTTTCATCATTGAGAATCTTATCTGGTGTTTTACGTGCTGCAGATTTTTTTTGACCACCGTT
>JBLINE010000122.1:0-4196 GCA_047638895.1 Lysobacterales bacterium | reverse complement strand
CGAGAAATGGTAGTATTTTTTGAATACGTCCAGGGGTTGGAACGCTAAAGTTCCAATCATCAAAAAAGACAACTTCATGGCCTAAAGTAGCTACTGCTTTTTCTATGTATTCAGTGATTGTTTCAAATTTTGGGTTACGATACCCGGATATTAATATTTTCATGAATTTAAATAAATTTCTTTGTGTTGTTTGATCATTTGATTGAAACTAAAATATGTCTGGATGTGTTCCTTAGCCATTTTTCCTGTTTGTGCACGTAAACTTGAACTTTCACAATACTTCATTATAGCTACCGCTAAAGCGGGGCTGTTAGCACTAGGTACTAAAAGTCCGATTTTATTATTGGAAATTTTTTCTGTAATACCACCTATTTTTGTTGCAACGATTGCTTTTCCTTTAGCCATGGCTTCTGAAATAACCCAAGGATCAGCCTCTTCCACCGACGGATGAATGAAAAGATCAAGCGCGTCAAGGATCCCTGGAATATTTTCTTGAAACCCCGTAAAGGTAACTTTATTAATCAGATTATTTTTTTTGAGGTAGTTTTCAATTGAAGCTTTATCGGCATCATTAATGCCTCCAACTAATAGTACTTTATAATTTGAAAAAGTTAATTTAGGAAGAGCTTCGATAAAATAGCCAATACCCTTAACCCATGATAAGTTACTAATTGTTCCAAGAAGAATATCATCAGCATCGATATTATATTGTTTTCTTACGCGCATACGGTCTTCAGTGTTAGTTTCAGCAAGAAACGCATCCGTCGGTGCATTATATATAATCTCAGTCTTCATCTCTGAGGTAGGTACTGCTTTTATAAGATTATTTTTTAAGTAGTTGCAAACACATATAATTTTATTAGCGCGTTTAAGGATTTTCTTTCTAAACTTATTTAAGTGTTTTTTAGACCATGTGAAATGGGATAAGTTATGAATGGTTATGATAAGTTTTACGTTATTAAAGAGTGCAGCATTATAACCATACCAATCAGCATCCCAGCTGTGCGTATGTATGATGTCTATTTTATTTTGGCGGATAATTGTATTAAGTTGAAATATAAGTCTTAAACGACCAAGAAATGATTGATGTGATTTGGATCGTAGATCATAGAGTGTAATATTTTCTTTCTTAAAAATATCAACAGCATTAGCCTTCTCTCCTGAATAAAAGGCAACGGATACATTAAGCCCTTGTTTAGAAAATTCGGAGGCTAGTAAATAAAGACTTTTAACAGGGCCACTGACAGTATCAAGCATCGAAATTACGAATAATATACTGGTAGGTTCAGTGACTGCCCTTCTATCCTTACCTCTTTTCAATCTTCGTATTTGTTTAATAATATTTGGGTTAAGATACGTTAGGAAAAATATACGCCACATGGTTGGTGATAATATATGTTTAAAGAAAGATAGGCGTAAGTATTTTTTTGTGTCTTGCGTAGTATTTAATGTAAAAGATTCTTTCAAAGCAATAAGTGTTTTTTCGGATTTTGTTAAATATGGATTAACTGTAGTGTTTACTAAGGCTTTAATATCAACAGTATTCCATTGTGAACTTAAACTTTCTTGATGGGATCGGTAGTAATAAGCGGGCTTCTTAATTAATGCCATCTTAAAATGTTTACGTACGCGTAACCAGTACTCATAGTCTTCAACAAGTTCTAAATCTGAACGATATTCTCCAATTCTCTCTAGAACTTTACGTGAGTATAAAAAGCATGCCCCGATATAATTTCCGAAGCTTAAATGCTTTGGTCCTTTTAGTTTTTCAAGACGTGTTATTTCACCAGCTGCGTTAATGCGATGATATTGGCAGTAAACAAAATCTAAATTGCTTCTTCGAAGCTTATTAACCATTAAAGTAATCGCATTGGGGGCGTAACAATTATCATCAGATGTCCATGTAAGTAAGTCGCCCGTTGAGTTTCTAAATCCTGTATTTAAAGCGGATGCGAGTCCTTTATTCTCATTCTTTCTTAAAAGATGAATACGTTCATCGTTATATGAAGCGATAATTTCTTGTGTGGGTTCATCTGAAGCGTCATCAACAATAATCAGCTCAATGTTTGTATATGTTTGAGAAAGACAGCTTTCAATGGATTCTCTTAAGAAATTTGTACCGTTGTATGTCGGTAATATTATGCTAACTTTGGTGGGTGTTTTAGGTGTCATAAGTTAGTTATTTCTTGCTAAAATAGTTGTTACAATTTTCATAGCGGCTGTGCCATCGCCATAAGGATTGTCACTTTGTGTCATTTGATTGTAGGCCTCTTCATTATCAAGGAGGTTGGAAGTTTCATCGATAATTCTTTGAGTATCGGTTCCAATAATTTTTGTTGCCCCCGCTTGAGCGGCCTCAGGGCGTTCTGTTGTGTCTCGTAAAACTAAGACAGGCTTATTTAGACTAGGTGCTTCTTCTTGAATACCACCAGAATCAGATAGGATTAAATAAGATTGTTTTAACAATTGTACAAAGAGAAGATAGTCTAAAGGCTCAATAAGTGAAATATTATTAACTTTATCTAAAGTACTAAATACAATTTTTTGAACATTCGGATTTAAATGAACAGGAAATACGATATGAATCGTATCTTTGTATTTCTCAGCAAGACTCTTTAGTGCAGCACATATATTTTCTAAAGGAGCGCCTAAACTCTCTTTTCTATGTGACGTCACAAGAATAATTCTTTTATTAAGTGGAATATCTCTTAAATTTGTTTGAGATAAATTTACATCTTTTGAACTAACATCAAGTAAGGCATCAATTACAGTATTTCCTGTTATAACAATTTTATTTTCACGCACCCCTTCTTTTATTAAGTTTTCTTTTGCATTTGATGTATGCGCACAATAAATGTCGGTCATGGCATCGATGATAACGCGATTTACTTCCTCTGGGTATGGATTGTGAATGTCATAAGTACGTAGGCCTGCTTCAACATGTATGATTTTTACCTGATTGTAAAAAGCAGCTAAACTGGCCGCCATGCCTGTTGTTGTATCTCCTTGAACAATAATATAGTCAGGTTTCTCAGCACGGATAATTTCTGCAGTTTTTGTAAGTACAGCCACAGTAATATCTTCAAGTGTTTGATTTGGCGTCATGATGTTAAGGTCAAAGTCTGGTTTAATCTCAAAGAGTGATAGTAGCGGATCAATCATCTCTCGATGTTGAGCCGTGACACAGACAAGTGATTTAATTTTATCGGGATATTTAGCTAATGCTTTAACCACAGGAGCCATTTTAATTGTTTCAGGTCTTGTGCCAAAAATGGTGAGTATCTTAATCATTGTTTTGTACCTTCCCAAACATAAAACCAGCCATCAGGTGTTTCACATTTATCATAGGCGATAGGTTTATAGGTAGTTTTTATGCCATATTCTTCCATTTTTTCAGCCAGTGTTTTAGGATCAAACCACTGTTCCCACGTATTTAGTTTAATTTTTCCAATTTTCTCAGTACTTTTATCAATAATAATTAGTTTGCCATTAAGTTTTAATATGCGCGTTAGCTCGCCAATAGCGGCTTCTGGTCGTAGTGAATGTTCAAGTGCTTCGACAGAATAGACACAGTCAAAAGTGTTATCAGGATAATTTATTTCAAGTAAACTACCAATGCTTGTTGTAATACTTGCGGGATTATTCTTAAGCATAACATCTGAGATATCAACACCATGAAGATCAGCGTTTGGGAATTTATTCGCTAATATTTTTAAGTATCGACCTTGTCCGCATCCAGCATCAAGAACTATTTTATCATTAATGTTTCCTAGGCCGTTAATAACGGTAGTGACACGATTATCATCTTCTTTTATTTCACGCGGAAAAGTTTCAGCGCTCATATTAAAAATACTACGCTGTTTCTCAGAGAATGCATCAAGGTAATACTTAACCGCCCAGCTGGGTTCTTCTGTTGGAAAGTAATTCGCTCCACGACCAACGCTTCCTAAAAAACCACCTGTGTTATTCTGAATAGATCCTAAGTAGTTCATGCATTTATTTGAGAAATCGGTAGCTCCAATTTTATAACCAACAAGTGCCATTTGGGCAACGCCAGTAAGACAAATCCATTTCTTATCGCTATAGGCTGGCACAGAACCATCAGAATTTTGTAAATCAATGCCATGTTGTAGTGCTTTTTTGGCTAAGTCATGTTCACCTAAGTCTGCTAATGCTTCCCAAATATAGGCACAAAA
>JBLINE010000121.1:0-4245 GCA_047638895.1 Lysobacterales bacterium | reverse complement strand
TCCTGTAACAATTCGTTTACTTGATCCTCCATTACATGAGTTTGTACCAACTAAAAAAGAAGCTATCTCAACATTGTCTAATTCATTAGGTATTAAAGTTGAAGATTTTAATAAACGTGCCGCATTATTACATGAAACGAATCCTATGATGGGTCATCGTGGTGTGCGCTTAGGTGTTACATATCCAGAAGTAACGGAAATGCAAGTACGCGCGGTTTTAGAAGCAGCGGTTGAGTTAACTCAAGCAGGGAAGAAAGTTAATCCTGAAATTATGGTACCTGTTGTTAGTGCTGTAAAAGAACTTGATGAAACAAAGAAAGTTGTGAATCGTGTTTACGCAGAAGTAAAAAAGAAGTACAATGTAAAGAAAATCGCTTACATGTTTGGAACAATGATTGAAATTCCACGTGCGGCGCTTACAGCGGACCAGCTAGCTGTATCAGCTGAGTTCTTCTCATTTGGGACAAATGATTTAACTCAAATGAGTTTTGGTTTTTCTCGCGATGATATTGGTGGTTTTTTACCAGAGTATCTTGATAGTGGAATCCTTGATGTAGACCCATTCCAAAGCATTGATCAAACAGGTGTTGGAGAGTTGATCAAGATTGGTGTTGAGCGTGGACGTAAAGTACGTAGTAAATTGAAAATTGGTATTTGTGGTGAGCATGGTGGTGATCCAGCATCTATCGAATTCTGCCAAAAAGTAGGTATGGATTATGTTAGTTGTTCTCCTTACCGTGTACCGATCGCACGTCTTGCAGCAGCTCAAGCGGCTGTTCGTGCTAAGTCAGTAAAAAAGACTGTTAAGAAACGTGTTAAGAAGTAATTTTTAACAGTATTAATAGATAATTGGTGATTAAAGTTTAGTAATTGGTAATGCACTACCGATTACTAAACTTTAACCTCAACTAAGTGGAAGAATAATCGCACATGACAGATCCAATTAAAGCTTATCTTAAGGATGTTCGTCCAATCCCTCTTTTAACAGCAGCAGAAGAAATAGAATTAGCCATACGTATTCAAAAAGGGGACCAAGAAGCACGAGACAAAATGATTCGTTCGAATTTACGTTTAGTCATTAGTATTGCCAAACGTTATACGAACTTAGGTGTGCCTTTAGCTGATTTAATTGAAGAGGGTAATATTGGTTTAATGAAAAGTGTTGTGAAGTTTGATCCAGAGCGTGGATTTCGTTTCTCAACGTACGGTGCTTGGTGGATTAAACAAGGTATTTCTCGTGCAATTATTGATCAAGGTAAAATGATTCGTGTACCTGTATATATGAATGAAGAAATTTCTAAGTATAAAAAAGCAATTGAACATTTAACACATAAATTAAATCGTAAGCCACGCGTTCCAGAGATTGCTAAAAGGCTTAAGGTAAGTGTGTCACGTGTACGTGAGTTTGAGAATTCAATTGCTAAAATGTCCAGTTTAGATGCGCCGATTGGTGAGAATGGTGATGGGCAAGTGATTGATATTATTTGTGATGAAAATGCAGAGGCACCATCTGCAGAGCTTGAAACATCTTTTAACAAAGAATTGATTGTTGGTTATTTAGATACGTTAAGTGAACGTGAGAGAATAATTTTAGAAATGCGTTACGGGCTAGATGGTCAAGACAGCTGTACATTGGCGGAGATTGCTAAAGTACTTGGTGTCTCACGTGAACGTGTACGTCAAATTGAAGCAGCGACGATAAAGAAGATTAAACAAGTATGTGAACAAGAAGAGCGTGAAAAAGAAGGGGAGGCAGAAGGCTGCGAACAGTAAATTCTCACCTTGAATAATTATGGCTAGTCGTAAAAGAAAACCCACCTTTGTTTTAGTTATTCCACGTTTTGAAGATATATTCCATTCATACTACGCTAGTGAAATTATTCGCGGTGTAAGTTATTCAGCAAGTCGTTTGAATGCTGATTTTCTTATTCATATTGTTGATAGGTCTTCTCATCGGGGATGGCTGGATTCTACATTACTCGATAAAAATTATATTGATGGCATCATTTTTGCGGACATTGATAATGACCTAAAAGTTGTTAAACGTGCGATTCGTGTAGGTGTGCCTTGCATGGTTTTAAATAATGTTATTGATGAGCCGATTAATTATTTAGCAGTAAATAATAAGCGAGCCGCCTTTAATGCTGTTGAGTATTTGATTAAGCAAGGACATGAGAATATCGCAACCATTGCTGGTGACGTTTCAACACAAGCAGGACTAATGCGCCTTGAAGGTTACCGCGAAGCGATGGCGAAACATGATTTAGCAACACCACGTAGTTATACTACTTTTGGTGATTTTCTAAGAACACCAGCGAGAGCAGCCGCACGTAAAGTGTTAAAATTACGTAATCGACCAACAGCGATTTTTGTAGCGTCTGATGTTATGGCTATGGAGGTTATTGATGTGGCCAATACTTTAAAGATTAAAGTACCAAAAGATTTATCTGTGATTGGATTTGATGATAATCCATTGGTGGCATCGAGTTCAGTTGCTTTAACGACAGTGTCTCAACCAATCGCTGAGATGGGACGATTAGGCGCTGAAGCTTTGTTTAAGGTGAGCCGCGGAAAAGCAGTCCTACCAGTTAAGGTAATATTACCAACACGACTTGTTAAACGTAAGTCGGTGGCTCCAATTAAGAAAAATAAAAAATAAACAGTACATACTTAGGGAATATAAATGAGCGAACTTACAGTAGCAGAAGATTTAAAAAAATATATCCGTGATATTGTAGACTTTCCAAAAGAAGGAATTGTATTTAAAGATATCACAACATTACTTTCAGATAGTAAAGCATTTAAACTTGCGATTGATGCGATGGTTTTAGAATTTAAAAATAAAAATATTGAGTATGTTGTTGGTGTTGAAGCGCGTGGATTTCTGTTCGGTGCAGTTGTGGCATATCTTTTAGATGCAGGGTTTGTGCCTGTACGTAAAGCAGGAAAGCTACCTTATAAGAGACAAAGCGTTACTTATGACTTAGAATATGGCACTGATACCGTCGAGATTCATGAAGATGCAATGCCAGAAGGCGCGCGTGTTTTGGTTGTTGATGATTTACTGGCAACTGGTGGTACGATTAAGGCAGTAGCTGATCTTGTCGCTGCCCAAAAAGCTAACATTATTAGTTTGGCTTTCTTAGTTGAGCTTGAGTTTTTAAATGGTAAAGACCGATTAACTGGCTATGACACATTTACCGTTTTAAAGTACTAGTAACTTTACCTCTATTCTAAACATGAATAAATTCTTTTATTCTCCCTCAAAAAAACAATCACTTCTTTGTCTCAGCGCTGTTCTGACGCTTGTTGTTTGTGCGTTTTGGCCTTTATTTCAAGCTACTTTTGTTAATTGGGGTGACTATGCCAATGTTGTAAATAATGAGTTGATCCGTTCGCTAAGTAATCCAAATATCAAAGCCTTGTTTAAAGTTACGACGGGTAGTATTTATACACCACTTACCACGCTTAGTTGGGCGCTTGAGTACCGCTTCTTTAAATTAAATCCATTTATTTTTCATCTTAATAATATACTTTTGCATTTAGGTGTTGTTGTTTTTGTTTTCTTAACTTCACGGCGGGTTGGGCTGTCAGTCATAGCAGCAAGTGTGACATCATTATTGTTTGGCATACATCCACTACATGTAGAATCAGTAGCATGGATTTCTCAGCGTAAGGATGTATTGGGAGCCTTCTTTTATATGGCAACAGTGTATGGTTATTTGTTTCATTTAGAACAGTATATGCCACATCGCCTTAAAAACACTGTGAAGTATAATCGGTATATGATGCTTGTCACACTCTTAGGGGTGTTAAGTATTTTAAGTAATCCCATGGCTTTAAGTTTACCGTTTATCTTGATTTTATTTGATTGGTTTAAAGAACGAAAGGGTAATTGGCGCATTCTAATTGAGAAGTTACCGCTTATATCTTGTATTGGGATAATCACATGGATTAATTATGCCACATATGTGCATAATATTGGATTTGATATAAAAACAGTATCATTGGTGTGGCCGTGGACGTTTATTTTTTATATTAAGCAATTTATTTTACCATTTGTGCTTGTTCCAATTTATCACTTACCAGAGCCTGTTGCTTTTACAAATTTTGAATATATATTCTCTTGTGCCGTATTTGCTACGTTGGTGGTAGCATTTGTTTATTTTAACCGCTATAAATGGTTTGTTTTTGCAGTACTTTATTATTTCTTTTCAATCTTCTTTCTGTTACGTTTTGATGTTA
>JBLINE010000120.1:0-4268 GCA_047638895.1 Lysobacterales bacterium | reverse complement strand
CTGTTAATAGTGATCCAATATTATTTCTATAATATTTAATCGGCTGCGCAACCGATTCAGCAACCGCTTTATAAGCAGCAAAATGTATAACACCAAGTAAATCGGTTTCATTTTCAAAAACCCTACGCATAAAAACTTCATCATTACAATCACCTTCGTAATGCTTTACATCTGCTTTTAATATATTTTCAAGTCCTTTTAAGGCAGATCGATCGGAATTGGAGAAATCATCCACAATAATAGGAACATAACCCGCATCGATCAAAGCGATAACTGTGTGTGAACCAATATATCCCGCACCACCTGTAACAAGTATTTTATTATTCATAAACTCAAAGCCCTAGTAAGATTAGACCATTTATATTAAATTACACCTAAGTATAATACATATATATGGTATAGCAAAAAAAGTCGGAATTAATCTGTAGCTGAAATAAGCTGGGATAGGTACTGCAAATTATCTAAATTATCTTCAATACGATCTGTATCACGCTTAGTATGTAAATTAAGCACACCAAAGACGTTATTATCAACAACTAATGGCATAACTACTGCTTTTTTAATATCACCCCGTTTAAGTAAATGTGTGATACTGTTGTTGTTTTCTTCTAAGCCATTAATTATAAAAGTTTCATTTTCACGCGCTGCAATACCCGCAATACTCTGATCGATATTAATATGTGCATCACCCACAAAATTTTTATTCAATCCTCGCGTTGCTTTTACAGTTAATCGATTGTTAACTTTATCTAATACCATAATTGAACCACACTCTGTATCTGTCATTTTAAGTGCCACATCTAAAAGCGTCGCAAGGATTTCATCAAAACGTACAGTTGCATAAATTTCTTCCGCATCCTTCTTTTGCTCATGCGTCAATAAATGCGCTTGCTCATCTTGCTCCAATACATGCTCACTTTGCGCTAAAGCCACTGTGTTACGTACAATTTCATATAACATATCAAGAATAGAATTAAGCATCATATTTGATACAACACGTGTCACACTTACCTCACCTGAAACACGAACCTCATCAAACCCATATTTTTTTGCTTGAGTCTCACATTTATCAAGAGAAATACGCCTATTAAGCGCAACTGGTCCAACTATCAAATAAGCAACATCATTTCCTTTAAATAAGATTGGTATTGCGAAACAATTCAAATCAAAATTACATTGATATTGATAATACTTACCAAACTTATTAAAGTCTTTTGTAACAACAACATTACTGTCTAAAAAATCAATGCCAAGTAAATGATCCGCAATTAACCCTCCAGCACATCTAGATTCTTCTGGTGGTAAAATTATCTTACCCCATTGATCAATAACAAACAAGTTCATCTGTAAAACATCAATCATGTGCGATAAAATATCCCACCATCGATCTTTAGTAATCACTTGCTTTGCTATACTATCTTCTTGGAAATCAACCATTTTAATTCTTCTCAGATATATTATATTTTTTCATCTTATTATACAAAGTTGTTCGATTAATCCCTAAAACTGACGCCGCCTTATTACGATTCCACTGACACCCTTTTAATACATTTATTATATGATCCTTTTCGGGCTCTTCCACCATTTTCTTAAGAGTTTTGTCATCAGCGACACCTCCTTTTGAAATTACTTTAGTTTTAGAGAAACTATCTATGTCATCAAATTTAGAAACATGTGGAATATCATTTTTTTCGACAGTTTCACCTTGTGTCATGATAATAGCACCCTCAATCACATTCTCGAGCTCACGAATATTACCAGGCCATCGGTAATTTGCAAACATTTTATTAACCTCAGATGAAACCCCCTTGACGTTTTTCTTACTTGCCTCACTATACTTTTTAATATAGTAATCAACGATTGGAGAAATATCGTCATCACGTTCTCGCAATGGCGGTGTCTGAATAGCAATAACATTAATACGATAGTAAAGATCTTCACGAAACTCACCCTTGTCGATCAAATCCATTAAATTTTTATTTGTCGCAACTATAATACGCGCATTAGTTCTTCGTGTTACGTTATCACCCACACATTCAAATTCACCATTTTGTAAAACTCGCAATAACTTAACTTGTAAACTTAAAGAAAAAGCATCAATCTCATCAAGAAATATTGTCCCACCACGGGCAAACTCAAAGCGCCCTTCTTTATCTTTAATCGCTCCTGTAAAAGAACCTTTCACATGGCCAAATAATTCACTTTCAAGTAAAGTTTCAGACAATGCACCACAACTAATTTCAACAAATGGCTTATCTTTACGATTTTGATCCGCTCCATGAATCTCACGTGCAATCAAACCCTTTCCCGTACCACTTTCTCCACTAATAAGAATTGTCGCATTCGTACTCGCCACTGAGTCTATCACATGATAAATACGTTGCATTTTATCACTACTACCAATCATCTCACCATAACAACCACGATTCTCTTTCTTTATAAATTCTTTTAAGCGTTTATTTTCACGCACAAGTTTTTTCTTTTCAATAATACGCCGAATAACCATTTTAATTTCGTTATCATTAATAGGTTTCGTAATATAATCAAACGCGCCTTTTTTCATCGCATCAACTGCCGATTCAATAGATCCATATCCTGTAATAAGAATCACTTCAACTTCATCATCAATTTCCTTAACCGATTCAAGCAATTCAATACCATTCATTTTTGGTAACTTTAAATCAGAGACTACAATATCAAAAGACTCCTCTTTAAAAATAGCTAACGCTTCTTCACCCGTTGCTGCAATTTGTGCATTGAATTCTTTAATACGTAATATCTCAAATAAAGATTCACGAATTAAAGGTTCATCGTCTACAATTAAAATTTTGATTTCCGTATTATCCATGATTAGCTCTTTCTAGAGGTAAAGAGACAGTAAATATTGCACCCTCACCTTCTTTACTTTCCACATTTATTTTTCCATCATAACTTTTTATAATTTCACTAATAATTGTCAATCCAAGCCCACATCCTTTATCAATATCTTTTGTTGTATAAAAAGGCTCAATTATTTGATCAAGATCCACATCACCAACACCCACACCACTATCCTTTACAGAAAATATAAATACGTCATTTTTAATGAATGCTTTTATAATAATTATACCTTCATCTTCGATCGCATCAATACCATTACAAATTAAATTTGTTAGAATTCTTTCCAAACCTAAATCAAGAATTTCAGGTAAATCAGCTTCTATTTCCTTTTTTACAATAATACTCTTATGAGAAAGTTCTGATTGAACACTAAATAGCGCATGATCCAAAGCTTGAGTAAAGCCAATTTTTTCACAACTTAAAACATCACTCCGCGAACAAGCAAGTAGATTGCGAACAATAGTCGCCATGCGATTAAGGCCTTGCTTTACTTCTAATAAATAACCCCGTAAGACATCATCATCTTGATTTTGCTCTAAACATAAATTAGTATAGCGCATGACACCATCCAAAGGATTATTAAATTCATGAGCAATACCACCAGCTAATTTACCAATCGTTGCTAATTTCTCTTGAATTTGAATTTGTCTTTTTAAAGACTGTGTTTGTTTATTTGTTTTTCCTAATTGGTGTTTTAAATCTTTAGATTCTTGAAGTGTAGATTTGAACTTTGTATAAAGCTCAATACGTCGATAATTAAGAGCAATTTGTGTAGCGATAAAATCAAGTAACTGCATTTCATTTTCGTTAAATTTTTGACCAGAATCTTTGTCTGTAATATTAATAATACCCACCAACGTATCCTTAACCATCAATGGTGCACAAATAAACGAAGCTGTATCATAACTACCCTTAGGTTGAGTATCCTTAAACCGCTCATCCGAACTAATATCATCAACAATTATTGGTTGTTTTAGTTGTGCAACCTTCCCGATAACCCCTTCACCAATACGCCTAACAATGGCCTTTTGTTCTTCCTTTTGTAAGCCTGTCGAAACAACTAAAACTAATTCATCTTTCTTATTTTTATCCGTAATAAAAATAGACCCGCGCTGTGCTCGAAACACAATAAGCGTTTCACGCAAAGAAACATCCAACAATTCTTGAGCAGAAACAACAGTATTAACGGCTTCACAAATAGTTGCTATTTGTTGAAAAAGTTCTGTCTGAGAAAGGCTATTAAGATAAGATTTATCTATTTTACTCATTCACTAATGGCAGGAGATTCCATCTGAACACCCTCAGCTGAAATATTATTGATAGCATTATTCAATGTGTCTTCAACAACAGTATCAATCGAAGTACTCTTCTCTTTTATCTCCTTTAAA
>JBLINE010000119.1:0-4371 GCA_047638895.1 Lysobacterales bacterium | reverse complement strand
CAAAAACAGGGAATCGAATAAAATTGACTGCTTTGAGTATTAACAAAATAAAAGTATAATTTTTTAGTACGATTTAAGATTTAAGATCAAGAGCGGTTATGTATAAGCATAACCGCTCTTTTTTTTAATACAAAGGGACTGAATTAGTTTTTAGTTTAAAAGAATATGATATTTGTAGATAAAGCTAGAATTTTTGTAAAAGCTGGTAATGGTGGCCATGGATGCGAAAGTTTCCATCGTGAAAAGACATGGCGTTTCAAACGACCAGATGGTGGTGATGGCGGTCGTGGGGGTGATGTTATTTTAGAAGCGACACGGAGTATTCAAACGCTACTAGACTTTCGTTTTAACCAACATTTTAAAGGTAAGCCAGGTGGTCATGCGTCGAGTAATGGTAAGACAGGGCGCAATGGAGAGAGCTGTACTTTACGTGTACCAGTAGGGACGATCGTAAGAGATTTAGAGACAGGCTTGTTGGTTAAAGATTTGGTTGAGGATGGTCAGACAGTTGTTATTGCTCGGGGTGGTAGTGGCGGTTTGGGTAATTTAAGTCATAAAGTAACAGAGCTTTGGGAGCCAGGTGAAGATATAGTTGTTCAACTTGAACTTAAACTTATTGCTGATGTTGGACTTATGGGATTTCCGAATGCCGGTAAATCAACAATCATATCTAATATTTCACGTGTGAAATCGAAAATTGCGAATTATCCATTTACAACTAAGTCACCGATTTTAGGATTTGTTAAAGTAGAAAAAGATGATTACACAGAAGCAAATTTTGTAGTTGCTGACTTGCCAGGGATTATTGAAGGGGCACATCTTGGACGTGGTCTTGGGGATAAGTTCTTAAAACATGCAGAGCGTACTAAGGTTATTGTACATGTTGTTGATATGGCAGGTGAAGAAGGGCGTGATCCTTTAGATGATTATGAGAAAGTATGTCATGAATTAGATGAGTATAGTGAGATTTTGAATGTTAAAAAGCGTTTGATTGTTGCTAATAAAATGGATTTACCTACCGCAGAAGAAAATATAAAAAGGTTTAAAGAAAAATACGGAGATGGTATCCTAGGAGTCTCAGGATTGGAAAAGCAAGGGTTAGATACGGTGATTAAGGCAATTAACGACTTGCTTGAAGAAGAAGCGGCAGAAGAGGCGGCTAAAGCAGCGGAAGATAATTGTGAAGTAATAGATAATAAGTTGATTAATGAATTACCTGCAGAAGATAATGAGGAATCAGAGGGCATAGAAATATAGGATAACACGTAGGGGCGGTTTACGAGCCGTCTTTATTTTAATAAGATTATGAAACGTAAGTTCCCAAGAAAAATTAAAAGAGTTGTTATTAAGGTTGGTTCAAGTGTTATTGCGACCGATCTTATGAAACCACGCGATGATCAATTGAAAAGATTGGTCGGGCAGATAGTAAAGCTTAAGAGTAAAGGCATTGAGGTTGTCCTGGTGAGTTCAGGTGCTATTGCTCTAGGTATGGGTGTTTTAGGTAAAAAGAAGCGCTCACCAGATCTTTCTGTACTTCAAACTTTAGCCGCGGTGGGTCAAACGGCTTTAATGAATAAATATAATGAATTATTTAAGAAGAAAAAGACACATTGTGCGCAACTGCTTTTAACATGGGATGATTTTGATAATCGAACACGTTTTAATAATGTGCGTAACACGATTCAAGCGATGTTTAACGAGAACCTTGTGCCTATTGTTAATGAGAATGACACGATATCAACGGATGAGATTAAGTTTGGGGATAACGATAAATTAAGTGCACTGGTCGCGAGCTTAGTTAATGCTGATTTGTTGTTAATATTATCTGATGTCGACGGACTTTATGATTTAGATAAGAAAGTATTTAATGAGATTAAAGAAATTACAACGGAAATCCGTAGTGTAGCGAGTGGCACATCAAAGAAGCAACTTGCTAAGGGCGGTATGAGTGCAAAGCTTGAAGCGGTTAATATTACAGCGCATGCTAAGATTCCAAGTGTTATTGCTAATGGTGAAACGAAAGATGTCATTTTACGCGTGGTTAATGCTGAGCGCATTGGAACGTTATTTATTGAAAAAGATAAAAAGGTTCTGGCACGTAAACATTGGATTTCGTTTGGTGCTAAACCTAAAGGAACCTTAGTTGTTGATGATGGGGCTAAAAAAGTGTTACTAACTGGGGGTAAAAGTTTACTTTTAGTTGGTGTGTCAAATTGGGACGGGCATTTTAAAAATGGTGATATTGTAATAGTTGCAGATAAAAAAGGCAACGAGATTGGACGTGGCATCAGTAATTATTCATCGACAGCACTTAATAATATTTTAGATAAAAAAGGTCAACCAGAAGCCATTCATGTGGATGATCTTGTCTTAGGGGAAAGATAATTAATTTTTAAGTGTTACACTGAAGCTTACAGAAATTTTGTATAGCTTCATTCGCACAGACAAAATAAATCCAACGTAGATGTTGTGTGATAGTTTGGGTCGGTATTGTTGGGTTTGGCGGTAACGACTTAAGGCGTACCGTTACCTAGGATCAACAATACCTTATCGCGCTAACGTTGATGGATTGGCGCTTAACTCGCTCGGTTATCCTATAAAAAAATTCTTACGCCCATTATTAGGGGTAAGAAGAAAAATATTTAAGTATGTGGCTCCAAGCGCTTGAGAGTTAGTTGGGTGAGGGAACTTGAGCCACGAACGAATGGCGAAGTAGACCAAGCAAGTAACTCTCAAGGTCAGCGAAGAGCTTGTAAGCTTTATGCAAGCTCTAGTAGGGTGACAAAAGTCACCCGTGTAAGAAAAGTCGCGATGCATCAACGCGACTTCGTAGTAAATACAAGTATTATACAGGTACGAGAGTATTAGTGCTAATAAGTAAAAGTTTAAACTAGTGAGATTATTATGGCACAAACAAATTTAGAAAAACGTGTTATTTCATTTACAAAAAAAGCGAATAAAGCGGCTCGACAAATGGCACTTGTGCCAACGTCAGTTAAGAATGTTGCGCTTAAGAAAATGGCGAAGGCATTGCTTGATAAGAAAGCTTATTTATTACGCGAAAATGCTAAAGATTTAAAAGCAGCTGCAACACAAAACTATCCTAAGGCATTAGTTGATCGTTTATTACTTAATGAGAAACGTATTAAGGGAATGGCCGATTGTTTACTTGATACCGCGAAACTTAAAGATCCAGTAGGCGTGACAATTGATAAATTTAAAAATGTAGATGGACTTTATATTTCTAAAGTACGGGCCACGATTGGTGTGGTGGGTATCATTTATGAATCACGTCCAAATGTGACGAGTGATTGTATTGGGCTTTGTTTAAAAAGCGGTAATGCGGTGGTACTTAAAGGTGGTAAAGAAGCATTTTATTCTAATAAAGCTATCTTTAAGGTACTTAAGGATGTTTTAAAGACGACAAAAATACCATTTGAAGCCGTGCAACTTATTGATTCTGTTGATCGCCAAGCGGTGACAATTATGCTCAAGCAATATCAAGATATTGATTTAATAATACCTCGTGGTGGCGAAGGGCTTATTCATTTTGTAGCGGATAATTCGCGTATTCCAGTCATTAAGCATGCTAAAGGCTTATGCCATACGTATGTGAGTAATAAAGCAAATTTAAAGAAAGCGTTAGATATTTGTATGAATGCTAAAGTGCAGCGTCCAGGTGTATGCAATGCAATGGAGACGTTACTTGTACATAAGATGATCGCTAAAAAGTTTTTGCCAATTGTATGCGATGCGATGGGTAAGGCGAATGTTGAAATACGTGGGGATGTTCATACACGTAAGATTATTAAAGGTATTAAGGTAGCTAAGAGTAGTGATTGGGATGAAGAGTATTTAGATTTGATTTTGTCTATTAAAGTGGTTGGTTCAACGGATGAAGCGATTGATCATATTAATAAGCATGGCTCTTTACATAGTGATGCGATTATAACAGAGAATAAAAAGGAAGCGGATCAGTTTTTTGCGGCCGTAGATTCAGCTTGTGTGTATTTAAACGCATCAACAAGATTTACGGATGGTTATGCTTTTGGTTTTGGTGCTGAGGTAGGTATTAGTACAGACAAATTACATGCACGCGGACCAATGGCTCTTGAAGAATTAACGACTTACAAGTACGTGATTCGTGGGACGGGTCAGATTAGATCTTAGGTGAGGAAATGTGACTATGAAAAGGATTGGTATATTTGGCGGAACGTTTGATCCTATTCATAATGGTCATTTAATTATGGCGGAGACCTTCTGTGATGTTTTAGTGTTAGATCAAGTTGTATTTATTCCAGCATATCGATCACCACATAAAAGAAGTAGTCGTGTTAAGGCTGATAAGCGCATAGCAATGGTACGGGCTGC
>JBLINE010000118.1:0-4381 GCA_047638895.1 Lysobacterales bacterium | reverse complement strand
AAAACCTTAGACTTAACTAAAACAGCCCTTGGTAGACGTAACTTTGCTTTTTGGTTTTATCACCCACTTAAGAATAAAGAACAAATTATTAAACGCCAAGATGCCACAAGTTTATTGCTAGAATCTGAAAACACCCGTGAAGACCTTAATGCACTATTTAAACAAATACCTGACATCGAAAAGAATATTTCCCGTTTAGGTTGTGGCTATAAACATCCAAAAGACATCTTATCGATACGTAATACATTATGCCTTATTCCAGAACTACGCACCATCACAACACCTTTAGAAAAAGAAAATGATCTATTTATCTGCAATGATATAAAGGAATTACGCTCACTCTTAGAAGAATCTATTAACGAAGATATGCCTTTAGCTAAATATGACGGCAAGATTATTAAGAAAGGTTTTAACAAAGAACTCGATGATCTGCGTGATATTCAGGAAAACGGACGTACTTGGCTTAAGAATTTCCAAAAAGAAGAAATTGAGAAAACAGGTATTCCATCACTCAAAGTAGGCTACAACCGTGTGTTTGGTTATTATATAGAAATAACAAAGACTCATGCAGCTAAAGTGCCTGAAAGTTATATGCGCAAACAAACACTTGTAGGTGCTGAACGTTATATCACTCCTGAACTAAAAGAATATGAAGAAAATATATTATCAGCACAAGATAAAGTACTTGCGATTGAAAACAAAATCGTGAGTGATATTCAACAGCAAATACTAAGCCACTCTCTTTCTTTACATAATTTCTGCACATCTATTGCGACTATTGATTGCTTAAATAGCTTGGCCACACTCGCAACAAACCAAAACTATGTTCGCCCTATTATTACAGAAGACACAGCAATTGATATAAAAGATGGCCGTCATCCTGTTGTTGAACAAATGATTGATGAAACATTTATTGCCAATGACACATTACTAGATTGCACAGATAATCACTTTCTTATATTAACTGGCCCGAATATGGCTGGTAAATCAACCTACATTCGTCAAATTGCTATTCTCATTATCATGGCACAAATGGGAAGTTTTATTCCAGCTAGCACAGCAACCATTGGTTTAGTTGATAAAATATTTACACGGATTGGCGCTCATGATGACATCACCAAAGGTCAATCCACATTTATGGTTGAAATGAATGAAACGGCTGATATTTTAAACAATTTAACTGATCGTAGCCTAGTCATCCTCGATGAAATTGGTCGTGGGACCTCAACCTATGATGGATTAGCTTTAGCATGGGGACTTGCCGAATACTTACAAAACACACATGCGCGCACTTTATTTGCTACACATTTTCACGAACTAACTTCTTTAGCCGATGAATATGAAGGCGTTAAAAACTACAATGTTGCGGTTAAAGAATGGAAAGATGAAATAATTTTCTTACATAAAATCATTGAAGGTGCGACAGATGACTCCTATGGTATTTATGTGGCTAAACTCGCAGGTATTCCTAAAGATGTTATTGTGCGTTCACGTCAGATATTAACTCAGCTTGAGAATAAGCAAGATATTAAATCAAAGATTATTTCTAAAGAAGATGCTGATCAGTTTGATTTATTTACAAGCGCGTCAAATCCAGAGCTTGAAGCGCTTAAACAAGAATTACAAGATTTAGATCTAAACAACCTAACACCGATTGAAGCTTTAACAAAATTAAACGATCTTAAGAAACTAGTTACATAAAATCAACCGACACTCCTAACTAAAGAATTTAACTATGTCAAAAGTAAACGTCCTCCCTCCTGATATTATAAGTAAAATTGCTGCTGGTGAAGTTATTGATCGCCCTGCTTCTGTTGTTAAAGAGTTACTTGAAAATGCTTTAGATGCTGGCGCTACATCAATTGAATTAATACTTCAAGAAGGTGGGAAAAAACTCATTCGTTTAATTGATGATGGCACAGGTATTGAGAAAGATGACCTTGAAACTATATTTCTGCGCCATGCTACAAGTAAGATTTCAAAATCGGACGATTTATTTGACATACATTCTCTTGGGTTTCGTGGTGAAGCACTTTATTCAGTAGCCGCAATTGCAGATATTGAATTATCTAGTAAAGTAAAAGATGATGACTCAGCATGGTCCATCCATATGCGTGGTTGTGAGAAACTAGATTTTAAACCAGCCGCCTTTTCAGAACACGGTACTATAATCGATGTAAAAGAATTATTCTTTAACACACCTGCTCGTAAGAAATTTCTTAAATCAAATACAGCTGAACTAAACCAAATCCTTAACGTTTTTATTCCTTATTGCCTACTTCAAGAAAACACGCGTTTCTTACTTAAGAATGATGACAAAGTAATAATTGATGTTACTGCTACAGATGATAAAAAAGCACGCATCGGCAAGGTCTTAAACCTTGATGCCTCACACCTACTTGAGACAACGCATACTTTTGAAGAATTAAATACTACCGTTCACCTTATTATTGGTAATATTAATATCGTACGTGGCCGTCGGGATCTTCAATTTCAATTTGTAAACGGACGCCCTGTTGAAAATAAAAATATAAGTTTTCATATAAATAATGTTTGTCGCCTTATATTTCCACCAGCAAAGTTTCCATCATTTTGTGTATTTATCGATTTGCCAGCTGAAAATGTAGATGTTAATATCCATCCTACTAAACGTGAAGTGAAATTAAGCGATGAACAACGCCTATGTAGTATGGTTCGTAATCTTACAGAAAATTTACTTATGAATAATGGCCAAGCAAAACAAGCGGCGAATGTAGCTAGTAATGAAGAATCCTCGTCAACAAATATTTCACGACGTGCATTGTCTCAAGCATCATATACAACTATTAATAAGCCAACGATTAGTGCTGATGAATTTTTCTCAAATAAAAACGAAACCATGCAACCAACGGAAGAATATAATTTTCCTAAAGGGAATTCTGATACACATATAACACCTGCTTCATTATTTGGCGAAATTGATAGCTCACTTCAAAATAAATTCCAAGCCGCACGTTTTATTGGTTTTTTTCGTAAAAAATATATTCTATTTGAATATGAAACATCTCTTCTTATGGTCGATCAACATGCTGCTCAAGAACGAATTAATTATGAACGATTTATTATGCAAATGGAAAAAGGTGCTGTTGAAGCTCAACGTTTACTGGCTCCTGAACTTATTAAACTTAACGCTAAAGAATTACTTGCTTTTGATACAGCTAAGAATAAATTAAATACCTGCGGGTTTGAATGTACTTTATTTGATGAACAAACAATTGCCATCCATTCTTATCCTGTTCTTATTAGTGAGATTGAAATATCAGTACGCAACCTCCTTGCTGGTGATAACATCGCTCGCTGTGATCACACCACTATTGCAAGCCGTGCTTGTAAAGCATCAATTCGTGCGTATGAGAAAATGTCTGCCAAAGAAGCTCTATTTCAACGTGACGAACTACTACGTTGCCTCGATCCTTTTACCTGCCCACATGGGCGCCCTACTGTCATTGAAATGACAGAAAATTACTTAGATAAACAATTCCTACGCATCTAACTCCTTATTTTGCACCATCTTTACGCCCATCTTGACATTGAAGAAAAAGATGGCAAACTTTAAAAGGTGATGTAAAATAAAGAAAAAGGTAAACCATTCGAAAGAGTGGGACACAAAACTATCCTGATATTAATTAATATTAGGTCCCTGCACTTAAATCGTCAGGGAAGGACCCGCACCTTAGAAGGAAGGGTAGCCAGTTGCCGTAAAAACATCTTCCATACGTTTTTAATATAATTAACGTATTAAAGATTTACTTCTACGCGCAACTTACCTCACGGGTTCTTAAACATCATAGGTGGTATAAATGATTAAAAAAGCCCTGAAGTTACCAAAAAATTTAAATAAAACAAATGAGTTTCTTTCAAGTAACCGTAATAGTCCAAACTTATTTGCTACCATCGCAGATAAATTACTCCACCTTCAAGATCATTGGACAACCACAATAGAAGCTCATCCTGCAACGCGTATTACAGATATTGATTTCTCATTTCGTTTAATTTATCAAAACTTCAGTGCACATGCGCAATGCTCGCTTAATGATTCAGAAAAATTTTATTACTTTCATAGCTTTCTTCCTAAATCACGTTTATTTGTTCTTAAGAAAAATGAAGTGGTACGCGGAACCATTAGTTTAATCCCAGACTCACATGTCGGACTACCGATGGAAGCATTCTTATACGAAGAACTTACTCAAATGCGTAGTAATAATGCTGTCTTAGCACAAATATCTTTATTAACACTCGACCCTCTTCTTTTTGAAAACAAAATACCTCATATCTATGACAATTCAAGAAATAAAACTTATCTACTACATCTATATAAAGCAGTCTTTGACTACGCAACTAC
>JBLINE010000117.1:0-4392 GCA_047638895.1 Lysobacterales bacterium | reverse complement strand
TGAATATCCCTAAAATTTCTGAAGAAGATATTGAAAAATTAGAACACGAAATGGACAGCATGAATGCCTCTCTTCCTGAGATGACGCACTTCGTTTTACCTGGTGGTCACCAAACTGTGTCATTCTGTCACATAGCGCGCTGTGTTTGCAGAAGAGCAGAACGCTTAGCTAGTGCTTTAAATGAATTAGAACCCTTTCAACCTGAAAGCTTAAAGTACTTAAACCGACTTTCTGACTACCTGTTTGTATTGGCACGAAAGTTGTCTTATGACTTGCAAGCCGACGAGGTAAAATGGATTCCTAAGAAAGAATCTTAATACTAATTCTGTTTTAAAATTACAGTAAGGAACATTGATTTTTTTTGTGCTGTACGTCATAGAAAATTTAGCATAGCCATAGCTACTATTAAATTTTCTATTAAAGTATTGTGCGAAAAGAACAATCTTAAGACAGTCATTTCAAATTTGAACTGGTATCAAACAACACTTTGCGAACATCATAGACAGTTCTACTCGGCTTAAAATCAGTAAAAAACATAAGTTCTTTAAAATTTTTAATTAATTAATTCACTTTTTTCTTGACTTTCTGAACTATAATTTTATTTTTGCAGAAATTTAAACCGCATAACACATGTATTGGACATTAGAATTAGCATCTTATTTAAGTGATGCGCCTTGGCCAGCGACTAAAGACGAATTAATTGACTACGCTATTAGAACAGGAGCTCCTTTGGAAGTTGTTGAAAATCTACAAGCGATAGAAGATGAAGGCGACTCTTATGATTCCATCGAAGAAATCTGGTCTGATTATCCCACAGACGAGGATTATCTCTGGAACGAGGACGAATATTAAGTAATTTGAAGTTCAAATTACATTAAACGTAACATAAAAGTTAAAAAGTCTCATTTTGAGGCTTTTTTTGTGCTCAAATTTTAAACGAACTCATCTTAATTTTTTGTTTTGAACCGAAAAGTTCTGCTTTTGCACTAGAATGAAAATGTTTTTTATCAACATAGCATCGCTACGTTTATAAAAAAGAGTAAAATAATAGTGTTAAATGAGAATTTTGCAGGTAAAATAAAAAGTGAATATGAGTTCAATATAACTAACACAAATCATATCTTTGATGCGTATGTCAAATTAAACATATAAAGCAGCATATAAATTGTTTCTTTTTCGCTTAATTTTTGTTTAAAATCCTAACCGTAGCCATCACTATGCTAAGAATTTCTAACTTCAATTAATCATAAAATAACTCAATTTATTTATACGCCTTTTTAAATTTAAATTGACACTAAAGTATTACAGATAAAACGTTCTTCGTAACGTTTCAAACCATATAAATAAACACCAATGAGTTTTTTAAATTCAGTATTAAAAGTATTTGTAGGAGATAAATCTAAACAAGATGTTAAGGCGCTCTCTCCTATTGTAGAACAAGTCAAAGTATTTGAAACTGCCCTTGAGCAATTATCTCACGATGGTCTAAGAGCAAAAACCGCAGAGTTTAAAGCAAAAATTGCTGAAGCTTGTAAGCCACTTCAAGATAATATTGATCAATTATTGAAAGATGCTGTGGAGACAGATGATATTGATGCAAGAGAAGATATCTATGTAGAAGTCGATAAGATTAACGATGATATCTACACCGTTACAGAAGACGTTTTGACAACCCTTATGCCAGAAGCATTTGCTGTGGTTAAAGAAACAGCAAAGCGTTTTGTTCATAATACAGAAATCCCAGTAACTGCAAGCGAGTTTGACCGTGTCGTTTCTGGCGACAACGATTATGTGACTTTAAATGGAGATCAAGCGGTTTGGGCCAATTCTTGGGATGCAGCAGGCAAGCCAATTACTTGGGATATGATACATTATGATGTCCAGTTAATTGGTGGAACAGCGATGCATCAAGGTAAAATTGCAGAGATGCAAACTGGTGAAGGAAAAACGTTGGTAGCAACACTTTCTGTGTATTTAAATGCATTGGCTGGTAAAGGTGTGCACTTAGTAACGGTAAATGATTACTTGGCAAAACGTGATAGTGCGTGGATGGCTCCAATATTTCAATTTCATGGTATGAGTATTGATTGTATTGATTACCACCAACCCAACAGTGAAGCACGTCGTAAAGCATATAGAGCAGATATTACCTACGGAACAAATAACGAATTCGGTTTTGATTACCTAAGAGATAACATGGCAAATTCGCCAGATGACTTAGTACAACGTCCGCATCATTACGCCATTATTGATGAGGTAGATTCAGTATTAGTCGATGATGCGAGAACACCTTTGATTATTTCTGGACCAATTCCTCAAGGCGATCGTCACGAGTTTACAGAATTAAAACCTAAGGTTGATGATATTGCAAGTGCTCAAAAGAAAGAATTAGTAAGTGTACTTGCCGAAGCCAAAAAATTGATTGCAGCAGGCGATACAAAAGAAGGTGGTTTCCTACTATTGCGAGCGTATCGCGGAATTCCGAAGAATAAAGCATTAATCAAATTCTTAAGTGAAGAAGGGATAAAGGCATTGCTTCAGAAGACTGAAAACTTCTACATGCAAGATAACAATAGAGAAATGCCGAAAGTTGATGCAGAACTCTACTACGTTATCGAAGAGAAAAACAATCAAGTTGAATTAACAGATAAAGGTGTTGAATATCTCTCCGGAAAAGATAATCCAGATTTCTTCGTCATGCCCGAAATCGGGATGGAAATCTCTAAAATTGAAAACAAGGGACTTTCTAAAGATGAAGAAGCTGAGGCAAAAGAAGATTTGTTTAGAGACTTCGGAATCAAATCTGAACGTATCCACACACTCAACCAATTACTAAAAGCTTACGCCTTATTTGAAAAAGACATCCAATACGTTGTGATGGATAATAAAGTAATGATCGTTGATGAGCAAACCGGTCGTATTATGGATGGTCGTCGTTATAGTGATGGTTTACACCAAGCGATTGAAGCTAAAGAAAATGTAAAGATTGAAGATGCCACCCAAACTTTTGCGACGGTAACACTTCAAAATTACTTTAGAATGTACCGTAAATTGTCTGGTATGACAGGTACAGCGGTTACTGAAGCTGGAGAATTATGGGAAATCTATAAATTAGATGTTGTTGAAATTCCAACCAACAGACCTATTGTACGTGATGACAGACAAGATTTAGTATACAAAACGAAACGTGAAAAATACAACGCAGTAATTGATGATGTGACTGCATTATCTCAAGCTGGTCGTCCAGTATTGATTGGTACAACCTCGGTTGAGATTAGTGAGTTATTGGGTAAAATGTTGAGTATTCGTAAGATTCCGCATAATGTCTTAAATGCCAAACAGCATAAAAAAGAGGCAGAGATTGTAGATGCAGCAGGTAAAACTGGACAAGTTACAATCGCCACCAATATGGCAGGACGTGGTACGGATATTAAACTTTCCGAAGAAGTAAAAGCAGCAGGAGGTTTGGCCATTGTTGGTACCGAGCGTCATGATTCTCGTCGTGTGGATAGACAGTTACGTGGTCGTGCTGGTCGTCAAGGAGATGTTGGTAGCTCTCAGTTTTATGTCTCTCTAGAAGATAATTTAATGCGTCTATTTGGTAGTGAGCGTATTGCCAAAATGATGGATAAAATGGGATTAGAAGAAGGTGAAGTGATTCAGCATTCTATGATTTCAAAATCTATTGAACGTGCACAGAAAAAAGTGGAAGAAAACCAATTTGGTGTTCGTAAGCGTTTACTAGAATATGATGATGTGATGAATGCACAACGTGAAGTTGTTTACAAACGTCGTCGTCATGCCCTAGAAGGTGATCGTCTTCGTGTGGATTTAGCCAATATGATTTATGATACTTCGGAAGGGATTACAGAAGCTAACAAAGCTGCTGAAGATTTCAAGAACTTCGAGTTTGAGTTGATTAGATACTTCTCTATGAGTTCACCTATTTCTGAAGCTGAATTTGGAAAACTTACAGTTCAAGAAATTGCTGGTAAAGTGTATAAATCTGCATTTGAGCACTACAGAGCAAAAATGAAACGCAACGCAGAATTAGCATTCCCAGTAATTGAGAATGTGTATTTAAATCAGCGTGATAAATACAAACGTATTGTTGTTCCTTTTACAGATGGCGTGAAGAACTTACAAGTGGTTACAGATCTTGAAAAAGCCTATGAAACTAAAGGAACGCAGTTAATCAATGATTTTGAAAAGAATATTTCATTAGCCATTGTTGATGATGCTTGGAAAACACATTTACGTAAAATGGATGAGTTAAAGCAATCGGTACAATTAGCGGTTCATGAGCAAAAGGATCCTTTATTAATTTACAAGTTTGAAGCTTTTGAATTGTTTAAAGACATGATTGACCAAGTGAATAAAGATGTGATTTCA
>JBLINE010000116.1:0-4396 GCA_047638895.1 Lysobacterales bacterium | reverse complement strand
TACAGTTGTTTGCGCTTCAATTGCTTCTTTAACGGAAGGGTCAGATCTTTCTGGCATGCGTTGTATTTCCGGAAGTGTTCTTTCCGGTAAAGCTATTAACGCTGATGGTTTTATTGGCAGTTACGAATCACAAATAACAATTATACCAGAAGGTGGCCAGCGTAAGATTCTTGGATGGCTAGTCCCAGGACTAAATAGTTACACGTTTAGTAATACTTTTGCTTCAGTAATCGCGCCGAAAGAATCATATTCTTTAGATGCTGATAAAAACGGTGGCGATCGTGCGATTGTTTGTAATCATTTATTTGATCAATACACACCACTTGATATTCCAGTATATTTTCTTTTAAAAGCAGTTTTATCAAATGACATAGAAGAAGCTGAAAGTATGGGGATACTTGAAGTAGACGAAGAAGATTTTGCACTATGTACATTTGCTTGCCCATCTAAGACGGAAGTTGGAAGTATTATTCGTCAAGGCCTTGATACTATTGAAAAAGAAGGGTAATTAATGAGTTTTTTAGCTAAAAAATCTAAAGAAATAGAAGAAAAGTTTTTTGCCAAAGGTAAACCACTAGAAAAGATGTTTCCATTGTTTGATGCCTTGGATACTTTTTTACTAACACCAGGTAAGACAGCAAAAAATGCACCACATGTACGTGATGCGGTAGATATTAAACGCGTTATGATTTTTGTTGTACTAGCGCTTGTGCCAGCACTGATTATGGGAATTTATAACGTAGGTTATCAAATTGCCATGGCTAAAGGCATTGAACCAGTATTAGTTGATTGTATGATCGCTGGTGCCTGGAAAGTAATGCCTATTATTATGGTAACGTATGCTGTTGGTGGATTGTGGGAAGGTGTTTTTGCGACTGTTCGTAAGCATGAGATTAATGAAGGTTTTTTAGTTACAGGTATTTTATTTGCTTTAACTCTGCCACCAACAACGCCTTTATGGCAAGTGGCAGTAGGTATTTCTTTCGGTGTAGTAATAGGGAAAGAAGTATTTGGTGGTACTGGATTTAATGTACTTAACCCGGCGTTAACGGCACGTGCATTTTTATTCTTTGCTTATCCTGCACAAATGTCAGGCGATGCTGTTTGGGCCGCTGTTGATGGATTTTCAAAAGCGACACCACTTGCTGTAGCAGCTGTTGCAGAGCGCGGTACAGATGCTGTGCAAGCGTTAACGGCTGCTGGATATAGTTTTAATAGTATGTTGACTGGATTTATTCCAGGATCAATTGGGGAAACATCAGCGGTTGCTTGTTTGATTGGTCTAGTTTTCTTACTTATTACAAGAGTAGCTAGCTGGCGTATTATTGCTGGTTGTGCGGTTGGTGTTGTTGCTATGAGCTTTATTTTCTCATTATTTAAAAGTGATAGTTCACTCGCATTCTTTTCATTGCCAGCTCATTATCATATGGTTATGGGTGGGTTTGCTTTTGGTGCAATATTTATGGCCACAGATCCTGTATCTGCATCAGCGACAAATCCTGGAAGATGGATATATGGAATTTTGATCGGTATGCTAGTTATTTTAATTCGTATGATTAACCCAGCTTATCCTGAAGGTATGATGCTTGCGATTCTTTTTATGAACGTATTTGCTCCAACTATTGATCATTTTGTTGTCAAAGCGCAAATTAAAGGGAGATCATCACGTGGATAAGAATAGTACTAAATATATATTTGGATTTGCTTTAATTGTTTGTTTAATTTGTAGCTTCTTACTTACTTTTGCTTCACAAATCCTTAAGACCAAACAACAACTTAATGTTTCTTTAGATAAAAAGAAAAACATTCTTAAAGTTGTATCTTTAAGAGAACCTTTAAGTGTTAAACCTACTAATGATGAACTTTTAGATACCTATGATGGTAAGATTACAGAAGTGGTACTTAATAGTGATGGTAATAATGTAGAAGATATGTTGATTGAAGATGTTGTTAAAGATGATGGGCTATTACCACTTTATATTTATAAAGAAGGCGATACGGTTGTTGCGTATGCGTTTCCAGTTGTTGGACAAGGATTATGGTCAACACTGTATGGTTATTTTTCAATTGAGCCTGATGCGATTACAGTGCGTGGGATTACATTTTATGAGCATGGTGAAACACCAGGTTTAGGTGCTGAAATTGAAAAAGATTGGTTTCAAGGAAATTTTGTTGGTAAGAAAATTTGGGATGTAAAAAACAGTAAGTTACAACCTGTAGCGGTTGTAAAAGGTGCTGTTGAGAATGTTATTTCACGTAAAGATCAGAGACAGTATTATGTTGATGGTATTAGTGGGGCAACAATTACATCTAAGGGTGTTACAGAAATGATCGATAGTGAATTAAAGAAATACGAACCATTTTTTAGAAAAGTACGAAAATAATTTATCCTCTTAAAGGAGCCGAAGATGGGCGCAGTTTTATTAAAAAGTGATAAAAAGAATATCAAAGATGCAATGTTTGATAATAATCCAGTTACCTTACAGGTACTTGGAATTTGTTCAGCACTTGCGGTAACAGTTCAGCTTAAGACAGCATTAGTTATGTGTCTGGCTTTAACGGCGGTTGTTGCTTTATCTAACGTAGCTATTTCATTGATTCGTAATAGAATTCCTGATTCTATACGTGTTATTGTTCAGTTATCTATTATTGCAACACTTGTAATTTTAGCAGATCAATTACTTAAAGCGTATATGTTTGATGTAAGTAAGCAATTAAGTGTTTTTGTTGGTTTAATTATTACAAACTGTATTGTTATGGGGCGTGCCGAAGCTTTTGCGATGGCAAATCCTCCAATGAGATCTTTTTGGGATGGTGTAGGAAACGGTTTAGGGTATAGTGCGATACTTATCTTAGTTGCTATTCCACGTGAAGTATTAGGTTCTGGTACGCTTTTGGGTTATAAAGTAATTCCACAAGCTTTATATGATATCGGATATGTTGATTGCGGAATGATGGTACTTGCACCAAGTGCGTTGTTTTTAATTGGTGGCATCATCTGGGTTCAAAGATGGATTAGCGGCTATGCGGAGGAGGCTTAATCATGGAACAATATCTAAGTTTAGCTGTTAAAACTATTTTTGTTGAAAACATTTTATTGGCATACTTTTTAGGTATGTGTACATTTTTGGCCTGTTCTAAGAAAACAGAAACAGCCATAGGTCTTGGGTTTGCTGTTATATTTGTTCTTACAGTAACATGTCCTGCTAACTGGGCTATTTCACATTTCTTTTTAGCTGAAGGGGCGATGTCTTGGACAGGCATTGAAGCACTTAAAACAATTGATTTAAGTTTCTTGACGTTTATTGCTTACATTGCAACTATTGCAACAATGGTTCAAATTGTTGAGATGATTCTTGAGAAATTTGTACCAGCATTATATTCATCACTCGGTGTTTTCTTACCATTAATCGCGGTTAACTGCGCTATTTTAGGTGGATCGTTGTTTATGGAACAAAGACAATATGCGTTTGGTGAAGCCGTTGTTTTTGGTTTAGGATCTGGTATTGGATGGGCGCTTGCTATTGTTGCACTGGCGGCTATTCGATCAAAGTTAAAATACTCACATGTACCCAAACCACTTCAAGGGTTAGGGATTACATTTATGGTGACGGGGCTAATGGCTATGGGCTTTATGTGTTTCGCTGGTATTTCATTATAAAGGGAGAAGAAGCGTGTTAGATTATTTAATTTGGAGTACATTAGCTTTTGGAATTATTATCTTGGCACTTGTGTCATTAATTATTCTTGTTAAAAAGAATGTTATTGGCGAAAGTGACTGTGAGATTACAATCAATGGGAAAGGCGATCCTATTGTGGTTGCTTCTGGCTCAAATCTATTAACAGCTCTTTCGACACAAAATATATTTTTACCTTCGGCTTGTGGTGGTGGTGGAACATGTGCGATGTGTAAATGTCAGGTTCAAGAAGGTGGTGGAGATATTCTTCCAACGGAAACTGGTTTTATTTCACGTGGTGAGCAAAAAGAAAATTATCGTTTAGCGTGCCAGGTTAAAGTGCGTGAAAACATGAAGATTGATATTCCTGAAGAAATATTTAACATTCAAAAGTTTGAGTGTACAGTGCGTTCGAATCATAATGTGGCAACGTTTATTAAAGAGTTGGTTCTTGAATTACCAAAAGGTGTTGATTTAAATTTCGAAGCTGGCGGGTATGTTCAAATCGATGTGCCTGAGCAGAAAATTAATTTTAGTGATTTTGAGGTTGATAAAGAGTATCACCCAGACTGGGATAAATATAAGTTATGGAATTTAAAATGTGATATTGATGAGCCTATTTTCCGTGCGTATTCAATGGCAAATCATCCTGCTGAAGGTAATATTGTTATGCTTAATATCCGTATAGCAACACCTCCTCCTCGTGATATGACATTACC
>JBLINE010000115.1:0-4406 GCA_047638895.1 Lysobacterales bacterium | reverse complement strand
TTGAACCTTTTGATATATATCATTCAATGTCCCCGTAATTACTTCCTGGTCTATATAAGATCCTCGAGAAATAACTACTATTGGTTTATCTTTCGAAAATCCTTTATTAAGCAAAGATGTAATAATATGTTGAAGCTTTGTTAGCCCCATCAAATATACAAGTGTATCCGTATTGGGAACAACAATAGGACTTTCTTCATTTGCTTCATTCTTAACATGAGCACTAATAAAGCTCACTGAACTTGAAATATTACGTGATGTTAAAGGAACACCAAGCAAAGAAGCAATACCAGTTGCTGCACTGACCCCAGGAATCACATGGACATTAATATGATAACTCTGTAAGTAGGTAATCTCTTCTGTGCCACGCCCAAAAATAAGCGGATCGCCACACTTTAAACGCACAACTGTTTTTCCTTTTAACGCTTCTTCTTTAATTCTAAGGTTCAATTTATCTTGCGTAATCGAATGAAACCCTTTACGTTTTCCTGTATAAACCAATTCAGCTTTAGGCGCATGTTTTAAAATGTCTTTATGTGTTAAATAATCATACAAAACAACATCGGCTTCATTAAGAGCGCGTATGCCTTTAAGCGTAATTAATTCAGGATCACCTGGGCCCGCACCAACTAAATACACAGAACCATAATTGGGGCGCACATCAATTGACGTAAAAAGTGCTCGCAACTTATAATCACCTCGCCGACCAACAACTGCAAGCTGTCCTTGTAAAGCTGTACCTTCCCAAGGTAGAATTTCCGTAATATATTCATCCATCCCTAAACGCTTAAGCGCAATTGTTGCCACTATAATTGCGTCATACTCACCATTTTTAAACATCTCTAAACGCTCTATAACCGTACCCCGAATGTTAGTTGGCTTAATGCTTGGATTAAGATCAAGAAGTGCTTCACGCCTCAATACCGAGCTTGTTCCCACTTTAGCACCAACACCTAACTCAACTAAAGGCTTATGACTCACAAGACAATCTGTTGTGTCTAAACTTTGTGTCAATGCAAGAATTTCAAGCCCGTCAGGTAAATTCTGTGGTAAGTCTTTTGCACTATGAATGGCAATATCAATTACACCATCTAGAAGGGCCTGATCCAACTGATCAGTAAACACATTATCTTGATTAATATCGGATAAAGGTGTTTTCTTATCTAAATCACCTTTGCTTTCAAATGCAACACGTTCAAAGGCATAGCTACAGCCGCAAGTCTTTAAAAGATCATCAATTTCATCTATTTGTATAAGGGCAAGCTTACTTGATCGGGTGCCTACTTTAATATTCATATATAATACTCTTATTAATAGTTAATATTGGCGTATTGTAGCGGGAAGAGCCTGTGGGGTCAAGGGTTAGGAAGTTACTTCGAATAATTCACTACTGATCAACTAAATCTTTAATCTTATCCATCACATCACTGGTTGCGTCTTCTCCAGCTTTAATTAATTCATCTACGCGATGCAATTCATACCAATTCACCCCTACTAAATCAGGATGGATTAATACATCCGCATGATTACCACTTTGTTCAGCAATAACATATTCAGATGCTTGTAATGTTTGAACAATAATATCAGAAATATTTGGTGTTAAAGTTTTAGCTAAAAAACGACCAATACGAAACCCTAACCACTGAAATGGATTTTTATAAAATGGTATTTTAGCTTTCTCTAACATTTTATGATTTTCAATGTCAACACCTTTACTAACATCCTCTGGTGATTGCAAAACATTAACCGCAATAATTTTTTTAATACCAAGACCCGTACAAACATTGGTAGGTAATGGATTTAAAACACCCCCATCAATAATAACTTGCTCACCTTTTTTAATTGGCTCAATAACACCAGGAATAGCTATACTTTGCCTTACAGCATCAACAAGTGACCCACTATTTAACACCAATTCTTCACGACGATTTAAATCATACGCCACAACCTTAAATGGAATTTTTGTTTCATAAAATGTCTTACTACCTAAATATTTACGTAACCATCGCTTAATAAGACGCCCTCCAATAAGCCCCGAAATTGGAATGACAGGGTCAAATAGCTTAAGCATATTTGTTTTCTTTTCAAATTCACGCGCCATTTTCTCAAGAGCATCAACATCATTCCCAACTGCCCACATTGCACCAATAAGTGCACCCATACTACTACCCACAACAACATCAACTGGAATATTATTTTCTTCAAGCTTACGTATTACACCAATATGCGCAATGCCTAAGGCAGCACCACCACCTAAAACAACACCGACTAAAACACCGCCAATCTCTCTTGAAATACGCCGAACAACTTTAGCGTACTCCCCCTTTCGCTCACATATATGTAAAACAAAACTCTGACACTTTAAATCTTCAATTAATTCTGAACGTTGCACATAAGGAAGCGCCTTATAAACATCATAATCAAGAATTTTATTTATATCCTCATACGTTAAATACATCTTCGCCCGATTAAGACGTAAGACAACTTTAATACGTTCTTCTCTAAAATTTTCTTTAAGCTTATCTTGTAAACCATCAATAACATTACGTGTTAAAATGAGATCTGCCTTACGATCTAAAGTTACTAAATGTAATAAATCGGACTGTGCCAATGTTTCAAAAACAACATCATCCATTTTATTCGGTAATCCAACAACAACATAGTGATAATCACCCACAAGCGTTGTTACAAATGGACTTATATTCTCCTTCGCATCACTATCATCAGGATTAAATACTATATTTAGTAAATCAACATCAAGATCACCCTTGATAACAGTTGAAATTATCTTTTCAAGATTGCCAACAATAGTATTTAAATCAACAGCCTCAGCCTTCCAACAAGGTGATGTAGCATTTTCAGGAGAATCAGGATCTAAGCGCTCCTTTGTCGATGGCGCTATATTTACAAAAATAACTTTCTTTTTCGTTTCTTTTTGTAAGCTTAAAGCCAAATTAATAGCATAAGTAGAGCAACCCGTCCCTTCGACAGGACTGTAAACAGAAATAATTTTACTTTCAAAAATAGTTTTTTGTCCCTTAACGTTACGTCGAATGCGTTTTGATAATGTATGTGAGAATTCAACACCTAAATGTGGGATACTCTTAAGAATCGCTCGAAAATCATCTTTATCAATTTTTAAAACCACCGAATCATTTAATGTTTCATAATTCATCGAATGATTCTCACCAGTTAAAACAGAAACAATACCAAAATGCTGTCCTCTATGAATAAAATCAACGTTGGTTTTAGCATCTTCACTACGCGTAAAAGCTTGAAGACGACCTGTTACCAAACAAAAGAAAAAATCTGGAGGCGTACCTTCCCTGGAAACATACATTCCTTTTTTATATTCTTCAATACGAACCTTACGAGCGACTTTTTGCAAGTCAAACCAATTCAATGAAGTAAAACAAGGAATTTGACGTACTATATTAAATTTATTAACAAATGAAGATAAAACCATGATTTATAATTTAACCGTGTAAAGTGGATTACTTAATAATATCATCTTCCATCCACTCATATTCTTTAGCCAAAACATCTTTAGCAACATTAATAATTTTCTTATCGAAATTTGAAGCATTACCTTTGAAATTATCCTCGATACGCTTACGTGCATACTCGCAATAAAGGTCTGCCAGTTCTAAAGCTTTTTCGCGATGATTATTATCAAGTAATGATTGAGCGTATGAACAGGTAGCTGTTATAGAAAATAAATCAACACCAATCTGCACAATACGACTAAGCACAGCTTGCTTTGACTCCATTTTCTTTTGATGTACCATCATATTATGAAAAATAAGTCGTGCTAGACGTTTACTTTGTTTTTCAACATAACGCATATGCTTAGCTAACTCTGGATTAAGACCACTATACAAACTCACATTAGGCATCCACAACGACGGATACCAGCATGCGTAATAAGCAGCCATTTTTACCGCTGCTTTTAATTTCATTCCAAAAGCACCACGTCCCAGCAATGGTTTCATACGTTGTAAATGTGGATCAAGCGCTTCTCGTGCAATAAACAAATGCATAATTTCACTTGTTCCCTCAATAATAGTGTTAATACGCACATCACGCAATACACGCTCAACTGGCCATGGTTTCATACCACGTGCTTTTAGCGAATCTGCTGTTTCATACCCCTGCCCACCACGAATTTGTAAAGTTTCATCAACAATCCACCATGCATGATGTGTACAAAAATATTTAGAAACTGCCGCTTCAAGACGGATATCTTTTTTCTTATCATCCGCCATAGCCGATACCAACCAAGTCATGGCATCCATCGCAAATGTATGTGCCGCTATATTTCCCAGCTTTAGTCCAACAGCCTCATGCTCACCAATTGGACCGCCCCATTGTTCACGCTCAGAAGACCATTCACGACATACATGTAA
>JBLINE010000114.1:0-4409 GCA_047638895.1 Lysobacterales bacterium | reverse complement strand
CTGAAAAATAATGCTGATATCTGCTCCATTTAAACTAAGTTTTTATTATGGTGCCACTTTTGGTGATATTAGCTCTTCTAGACTATTTATATATTTCACACCAATATGTGAGAAATCTAGTCTTTTTGCTTGGTGAGCGTCATTATAGGCCTGCTTATAATCACGTAATTGATAATAGCATTGTGAACGAAAGTAATAACTTGCTCCATTATGAGGATCTGCTGCTATCAGTTGATTATAATACTCAATAGCCTCCTCAAAACGTCCCATCTTACGCAAAGTATTAGCCAGATTATTAACGGCCTCTGGATGATATGGGAATCGCTGAATAATTGAATGCATAAAATTAATCGCTTTATCAAACCGCCCCTCTTCTGCATAAGCTACAGAAAGATTATTTAAGACACGCATTTTATTGGGTGACTTCATGGCTACATCTTCTAGCAAACGAATACGATCGGCCCACACATAATTGCGTTGTATTGTTAATGTAGCTAAACCAATTAACAAGGCTAGGAATAAATATTTAGAACGTGGATATTTATTTATTACCGCACCTGGCGCATGTCCGAGTAATAAAGAAAAACCTAACATCGGTATATATAAACGGTGTTCGAAAATGACATCACGAATTGGAAAAACGCTAGATTCAAGTGCTAATGTTATGAAAATCCATAAAATACAAAATGATATTAACCGTTTAGTGGGGAAAACTTTAAGGGCATAAATAAAAATACCCAACAAACCTGTAAAAGCTAGAACAGTACGTTGATTAAAAAATGAGGCGTAGATTGGGAAATCATAATCGAGATTTTGTCCGACAGGAATAAATACGAGTTGAATATACTTCCAGATCACATGAAATTGCGTGTATAGATATTGCGAACGCGTTAGCACATCTGCTTCACGTGTTATGCTAAGTATGGTTGAGATATCAATTGTTTGATAACGCCAAAAAGATAAGAATAATGGAATACTTAGTACAATTGTTAAATAGGGTACAAATAAATTCCACCGTCGTGTATTACGTTCAGAAAAACACAAATCAACAAGTATGAGTGCAAATGGTACCGTAATCATAATTGGTTTACAAAGACAGCCCAACAATGTTGCAATAAGAGATAAAATATAATATCTACTCTTTCTCGATTGCCTATATTGCCAAAATAAAATAATGGTTGATAAATAAAAGAAGAACGTAAGTAGCGTAGAACGCTGAGCGACATAAGTAACAGCAGACGTTTGAATAGGGTGCATTAAAAATATTAATACTGAAAACACCGTCGCAGATAAACAAATCTTCATACGTTTACGAAACAATAGAATAAAAGTAAAAACCAAACTAGCATTGGCAATATGTATCAATACATTAACAACATGATACCCCAACGGATTAAGCTGCCCTATCGCAAAGTTAATAGCAAACGTAACATGAGTTATAAATCGTGACGGGTCATACAACCACATATGATCAAGACGACTCAGGTTTTGTATCACAGGATTGAGGATGATTGTGAAATAGTCATCTAGTTGAAAAGGCGCGTGATAAGCTGGGAGATAAATTAATAGCCCAATGACACAAATAACAAAAAACCAACTTGTAATAAATACTTTATTAGACATATTTTATTAGTGCTAAGGCAATAAAATAATTCGCGGAACGGTTAGCGACGAAACCTCAAATAAACGGCGCTCATAGTGTAGCGTATTATTTTATTGTACAGAACAAACAATTACATTAATGCAGCCCTAGCTACGCGTAATTTTATATTATTTGCTCGCTTGATAGAATATTGATGTTTAGACAAACTGTTCGCCCCGATGTTAATAGAAGACAACGAACGGGCTCTCACAGATACGTAGCTAAGACGCTGTGCTAATAACATAAAATCCTTGCTCGCCACTGATCTGAACAGCACTTCACTAAACTCAATCGTTATATTTTCTCTTTGAAATATTCTAGGTTTGCTTGAACTACTTTTAACAAGCGTGCTTTGGTTGTGTTGCCTTTAAGCTCTTCTTCACGAATTGGATCCCATTGTTCAGGCATTAATACTTGTGATTCAATGAACCGATCAATCGCTTCTTGGAACTGCGCACGATCAAACGTATCTTTAGACTTAAGTGATTCAGTAACAATCCAGGTCAACCCATCCCCTGTTGTGCGATGCTCGTGATTAATCACAGTAGCCCGTTGTGTTAAATTCTTAAGCGTTACCCAATGTTTTCGACTTAAGACAAAAATTAAATCTTGGTATAACTGTTGAAAAAGAAATACACGATCTGCGCGTGCTAGTGTTATTTCTAAATCCCTTTTATTAGCATATGATGCGGCCATGATATCACAAAACATTTCAGCTGGCATCATCGGCCATGCGCCCTCATCTTTATGCTCCATTAAAAACTGTGGTAATTCACGTAATATATTGCGTACTAAAAAGATTGGCGGATGATCAATGCCATCAGGGACATTTTTTTCACCTGCAACTGTCTTAACCTCTTCAAAATGATTAAGTACTTGTTGAAATTTTTCAACATTAACAATATGATCTTTTATTAGGACGTCGACTTGATCATAGGTAAAGCCCATGTTAAAAAGCATACGTCTTTGACGATCAACTTTAAACGTTTCATCAAATACTTGCAAACTTAAATCATTGGAGAAATCTTTGATATTCCTTTTATCTTCGGTAATAATAAAATCAATTAACTGTGCAAACGTTTGCACTAAATAGCGTGCTTCGCGCCGTTGCTCAGTTAAACTTGTTGAGAAACGATCCACATCTTCGTAGCGATATTTATTATGCTTAGCCGCAAATCGTCGGATAGAACCATAATCAAGCATTGCCCCACTTGCTAATATATTATCCCCATCCCACGCAAGCCAATTAAATATATATTCCTCTTCCATAAGTGCCGCTAGGCGTGCATATGTTTTACATAAATAGCCAAGAACAGTCGTATACCTTCTTGCGCCTTTAGCTGGTAGCTTCCAATACCCATTACTTTCCTGACGCTCAATGAAATAATCAAATGAATCTTTAAGCTCTTTATACATCCCCATTTTTAAATAACGAAATAAATGCGCTGGCCTAATTAAGTTAGGCGATGTGCGTACGCCGATTGAAGTGTTATTTTTATAATCAATAACAACAAGTGTGCGTTCTGTTGGGAAATTATGACGATAAAATATCTCAGACATAATGGCACTCGCCATCATTTCCTCAAGATCTGCGAGACCTGAAGCGTACCCTAAAGAATCATCACCCGTCTTTATCGCGCCCTCTGCCTCTTGTGCCCCAGGGCTTAAACGTGTGGCCCCTGTCCCACGTGAGGAAACATCAAATACTTTTTTCCCGCATTTAATTGTACCATTCCAAATAGCACGCCCATCTCCAGATGTGCCTCCACGTTTATCTTCATGTTGCACTTGTAAATAGCGTGTAGCCATATACAAATGCTCTTCATATCCGTCACGTGGGAAGTCTTTGCGATGCATCCAATCATGCTCGTTAAGAATTTGTATAGAAAAGGTTTTTAATATAACCTTCTCCAAGGTGTCATTCATTTTATCTGGATGATGTTTGGGGATAAGCCCAAGTTCACGGGCTAAAGAAAAATTGAAATGAAGTACTCGCCCACCTTTGCGGTAGCAAGCAGGATAATTGACATACCCTTCAGGCGAAACATCCCGCCAAGGATGTGTGCCATTAATTTTAGAGAACTTTTTATACATAGTTTGTAATAATTAAAAGATTATTGGGCATTCGTCAATGGGCGCTAGTCAATGGATCTAAATTATCTTATCGGGCTTACCTCGATTGCTAATTGCCCGATGCCTATTGCCGTTAATCAATTCTAACGATTATAGAGGGAACTTTCTAGCAGTTATGTGACTTTTATTAAAAAGTATATTCTTTAGTGAAGGAGAAAGAACTTAGATCGGATCATCAATAAAAGGAATATCAGGATTTATAATTTCATCCATGATGTAATCTAGTGATTTTAAATAAACTTCGTTGATTCTATCTGGATCAACTGGTTGCTTTTTAATAAACTTATTTATTTTTAATGTTCGTAAATTATACAAAACAGCATTAACAGGTTCATTTGGAAATTTCTTAGTTAAGAAATTAAAATACAATGGTAATTGAAAAGATTTAACATGATCACGGATAGATTCGCGAGATAATTCCAAACGTTCTATCTTTTCAAGCGTTTGTGGCATAATATCATTTGCGCCCGTCTTATAATCCACAATCATAACCTCACCAGTATCCATACGATCAATACGATCAACAATATAACTAAATTCAAAAGAACCACAAGAAAGATCAAGCACATCACTAAACCTCTCTTCTAAATATAAAACCTCATTAACACGACGATCTACACTCTCTTGTTCGTGG
>JBLINE010000113.1:0-4439 GCA_047638895.1 Lysobacterales bacterium | reverse complement strand
AATGCATTTTCTGTAGGTAGTAATAATGTGGCTAATGTTGTTGGTCCTTTGGTAAGTGATAATGCAGATAGTTTATTAAAATTATTATTTGTATTTGCGATAGTTTATGGATTTGGTGCATTTTTATTTAAAGGCGCGATTAAAACAGTTAGTAAAAGAATTGTGCCTTTAGGATTATTAACAGCTTCAATTATTTCTGTTATTAGTGGTACTTTGATGATTTTAGCGTCACATCTTGGGATTCCTCAATCTTTTGTAATGTTACAAATGGGGGCTGTATTCGCTGTTTCATCATTAAAAGAAGGACATGCTGTAACTTTGGCTAATCCAATGACAAGAAAAACATTGTATACATGGATAATTAATCCTATTGTAACGTTTATTCTTACGTATATTTTAAGTTTTTTATGGCTTAGATAGAATGGAATGTAAATGAAATTAAAAATAGTTGATTCAGTCTCAGAGCTTATCGGAAACACTCCGCTTATGCGTTTATCAAAATTAACAGCGGGAAAGAATTGTGCTCAAATTTTAGCAAAACTAGAATTCTTTAATCCAGGCGGAAGTATTAAAGATCGACCCTGTTTAGAAATGATTAACAAAGCTGAAGAGCAGGGATTGTTGAAAAAAGGCGCTACTATTATTGAGCCGACAACAGGAAATACTGGTATTGGACTTGCAATGTTATGTGCGGAACGTGGATATCAGTGTATTTTAACGATGCCAGAGGATTTAAGTCTAGAACGTATTTATTTGTTACGCAATTATGGGGCTGAGGTTATATTAACGCCAGCACGTAAGGGTGTAAATGGTGCTATTGAGCGTGCTAAACGATTGGTTGAAAAAACTTCTAATAGTTTTATGCCGTTACAGTTTAGAAGTAAAGATAATCCAGAGGCGCATCGTAAAACTACTGCTGTTGAAATACTTGAAGCAACTGATGGAAAGATTGATGCATTTGTTGCTTCGGTAGGTACAGGAGGTACGATTACTGGTGTTGGAGAGGTTTTAAAGAAAGAGATTAAAGGAGTTAAGGTTGTTGCTGTTGAACCAACTAAAAGTGCGGTTTTGTCTGGAGGAAAAGTTGGGCAACATAAGATTCAAGGTATTGGCGCTGGGTTTGTCCCTGAGATTTTAAATCAAGATGTTATAGATCAGATTGAATTGGTTGATGAAGATGAAGCTTTTCAGATGACAAAAAAATTAGGGCAAACAATGGGATTATGCGTTGGAATTTCATCGGGGGCTAACATAACTGCAGCCTTACGTGTTGCTGAAAAATTAAATTCAAATCAAACAGTTGTTACAATATTATGTGATACCGGAGAAAGATATTTCTCAACGGAACAGTATTTTCAAGCTTAAGGGGGATGTGGAATGCAAGAACGTATTAATGATTTATTAAAGAAAACTGAAGGCTTAAGTGCTGAAGAAATTCTAAAAGTTATTTATCAAGAATTTTCTGATAAGGTTTCTTTTGCAACTAGTTTAGGTGAAGAAGATCAAATTCTTACACATATGATTGCAAAAGTAGCACCAGATATGAATATATTTACATTAGACACTGGGCGATTATTTCAAGAGTCATATGACCTTTTAGAAACAACACAAAAACGTTATCCTATGGATATTAAAGTCATGTTTCCAAATACTAAAGATGTTGAAGAGATGGTGGAAAGTAAGGGCATTAATTTATTTTATGACAGCATTGATAACAGAAAAACTTGCTGTGGTATTCGTAAGATCGAACCATTACAACGTGCTTTGTCTAAAGTTGATGCATGGATTGTTGGTTTACGTGCAGAGCAGTCTGTTACACGAACTGATTTAAAAGTTGTTGAATTTGATTCTGGAAATAATATATTCAAATTTAATCCTTTGATTAATTGGACATATGATCAAATGAAGGATTATATAAAAGAGCACAATATCGACGTAAATCCATTGCACAGCAAAGGTTTTGTGAGTATTGGGTGTGCATCGTGTACACGTGCTATTAAAAAAGGTGAAGATATTCGCGCAGGTCGATGGTGGTGGGAATTACCAGAGCAAAAAGAATGCGGTTTGCATAATAATCCTAAAAGAGCAGAGTATTTAAATAACAAAAAATAATATAAATGTATTAATTTAAGTCGTACGGAGGTTGTAATGTCATCAAAAAAAATGACAAAGTTAGAGCAAATAGAAGCACAAAGTATATATATATTTCGCGAAGCTTATCGTGAATTTAAGAATTTAGGAATGCTTTGGTCTATCGGTAAGGATAGTACTGTTTTATTATGGTTAGCACGTAAAGCATTTTTCGGTCATGTGCCGTTTCCACTTGTACATATTGATACAAATTATAAAGTGCCTGCAATGATTAAATATCGTGACCGTATTGCTCTTGAATGGAATTTAAATATGGTTTACGGACAAAATGAAGAGGCGCTTAAGAATAAGCAGACTTTTCCTGATGGTAATCTTGATCGTATCTCATGTTGTAAGAATTTAAAGTCTGAGGCGTTAAAGCACACTTTAGCTGGTGATTGGAAACGTTATCGTATTAACCATGAAAAAGGTGAGTACGAGGTTGATACAAATAAAGAGCCGTATACAGGTGTTATTGTTGGTGTGCGCGCTGATGAGGAAGGGTCGCGTTCTAAAGAGCGCTATTTCTCACCACGTGATAGTAATAATGATTGGGATGTCGGTGATCAACCACCTGAATTGTGGAATCAATTTAAAACTGACTTTGCTCCAGGAACACATTTACGTATTCATCCACTACTTGATTGGACAGAATTAAATATTTGGGAATATATTCAGAAAGAAAACATTCCAATTATTGATTTATATTTTGATAAAGGTGAAGGTAAGCGTTACCGTTCACTAGGATGTTACCCATGTACAACGCCAGTTGAGTCAAAAGCTAAAAATGTTGATGAAATTGTTGAAGAGCTAAAAACGGGGAAATTTAAGAATATTGCTGAACGATCTGGTCGTGAACAGGATAAGGAAGATGGTGGTGGTCTTGAGACACTTCGTACAGATGGGTATATGTAATTAAATTATAAGTATTATTTATATAGAAAAAGATTTCAAGGAGAAATGATGAGTAAAGATACTAAAGAATTAGCAGCAAAAAAGGCAGCAGAAGATAAAGCTTTTAGTGAACGCGAGCAAATGAATGTTGTTATTGTTGGGCATGTTGATCATGGAAAAAGTACTTTAGTTGGACGTATGCTTGCGGATACTGGTGCTTTACCAGAAGGTAAGCTACAACAAGTTAAAGATACGTGTGAGCGCAATGCACGTCCATTTGAGTATGCGTTTTTACTTGATGCACTTAAAGATGAGCAGGCGCAAGGTATTACTATTGATACAGCACGTTGTTTCTTTAAATCTGATAAGCGTGATTACATTATTATTGATGCGCCAGGGCATATCGAGTTTCTTAAAAATATGATTTCAGGAGCAGCACGTGCGGAAGCAGCAATGCTGTTAATTGATGCTAATGAAGGTATTAAAGAAAACTCAAAACGTCATGGTTATATGATGTCATTTCTTGGTATTAAAAATATTACAGTTGTTGTTAATAAAATGGATCTTGTTAATTATAGTGAAGAAGTTTTTAATAAAATTAAGAAAGAATACACTGAGTTTTTAGATGAAATAAATATTGTTCCAACAAACTTCATACCTGTGAGCGCTCGTGAAGGGGATAATATAACAAAGCTCTCTGATAATATGTCTTGGTATAAAGATACAACAATTCTTGCGCAGTTTGACTTTTTTGAGAAGGCTGTACCTGATTATGAAAAAGATGCACGTATGCCTTTACAAGATATTTATAAATTCACACAAATGGATGATGATCGTCGTATATTTTCAGGACGTATTGAATCTGGTACTTTTTATAAAGGTGATGATGTTATTTTCTTACCATCAGGTAAGATATCAAAAATTAAAAATGTTGAAGGATTTAATGTTGAAGCAACAGCTCAAGCTTTTGCTGGGCAATGTACAGGGTTTCAACTTGAAACTCAAGTTTATATTAAGCCTGGTGATCTTATGTGTCGACAAGGCGATAAATTACCACATGTATCAACAAAGTTTAAAGCTAATATATTTTGGATGTCAAAAGAACCATTCGTATTAAATAAAAGTTATAAGCTTAAATTATCAACACAGCAAGTGCCATGTGTTGTTTCTGAAATACTAAGTGTACTTGATGCATCAGAACTATCATCTATTTCAAATAAGAATCAAGTGGATCGGCATGATGTGGCAGAATGCATTATTGAAACATTAAAGCCTGTAGCTTTTGATGCAATTAGTCATATTTCATCAACGGGAAGATTTGTTATTGTTGATAATTATGAGATTGTTGGAGGTGGTATTATTCTAGCACCTGTATTTTCTGAACAATCATCTTTGAAAGATCATATTAAAGCACG
>JBLINE010000112.1:0-4445 GCA_047638895.1 Lysobacterales bacterium | reverse complement strand
TAATTACATTTTTGTAACAATATTTATTCAAGAGCTAGGTTAAAAGTCCCTGTAATCCAGAGGTTTACAGGGTTTCTTATTTATTCGGAGATAAATTTAATTAAGGGTTGATTATTTTTGGAATAATAATAAACTATCATTATCTTTAAATTTTAACTTAGGTATCATGTCAGAGAAAAACACATATATATTAGGTATTTCCGCTTTTTATCACGATAGTGCTGCTTGTTTGATGCGTGATGGCGAGATTGTAGCTGCGGCTCAAGAAGAACGTTTCACACGTGTTAAGCACGATTCTAACTTCCCAACAAAAGCGATTGAATATTGCCTTGAAACGGCAGGTATTACAACGAAAGATCTTGCCTTTGTTGGGTATTATGAAAAGCCGTTTATTAAATTCGAACGCTTACTTCAAACATATCTTACGTACGCTCCATTTGGACTTTTATCTTTCCTTAAAGCTATTCCAGTATGGCTTAAACAAAAGTTATTTTTAAAAGATTTTATTGCCAGTGAACTTGATTATGATGGCCAAATTTTATTTGTTGAACATCATGAATCACACGCCGCATCAGCTTTTTATCCATCACCATACGAAAAAGCAGCAGTGCTTACGCTTGATGGTGTAGGAGAGTGGACGACGACGAGTTATGGGATTGGCTCAGGTAATCAACTAGACTTACAAGCAGAGATTCGTTTCCCACATTCATTAGGTTTATTATATTCAGCATTTACGTATTACACAGGGTTTCGTGTTAATTCGGGTGAATATAAATTAATGGGGCTAGCGCCTTATGGTGATCCTAAATATGTCGATTTAATTAAGGATAACTTACTTGATCTTAAGGAAGATGGTTCATTTAAATTGGATATGTCTTACTTTAATTATTGTGCTGGTTTAACAATGACGGGTCCTAAATTTAGTAAATTATTTGGTGGTCCACCACGTAAATCAGAAGCACCAATTACACAAAAAGATATGGATATTGCACGATCGATCCAAGCTGTTACTGAAGAAATCATGCTTAAGATGGCCGATCATGTCCATGCCCAAACAGGATGTGAATATTTATGTCTCGCGGGTGGTGTGGCGCTTAATTGTGTAGGTAATGGTAAAATTTTAAAGAAAAGTAAGTTTAAAAATATTTGGATTCAACCAGCAGCGGGTGATGCGGGTGGTGCTTTGGGGACAGCACAATTTATTTGGTATAAATATTTAGATAATAAACGTACGCGTGATAATGTTCGTGATGTACAAAAAGGATCGTATTTAGGGCCTCAATTTAATGATGAATACATAAAGAAATTTTTAGATACTACTGAAACAGTTTTTGAGCGTGTTGATGATGAGAATCTTGCAAAAACAGTAGGTCAATTACTTAAAGATCATAATGTGGTTGGGTTGTTTCAAGGACGTGCCGAATTTGGACCAAGAGCTTTGGGTGGACGTAGTATTTTAGGTGATGCTAAAAGTGAAAAGATGCAAGAAGTTATTAATCTTAAGATTAAGTTCCGTGAATCATTTAGACCATTTGCACCAAGTGTTGTGCGTGAGCGTGCCTCAGAATATTTTGATTTAGATCAAGAAAGTCCTTATATGTTGTTAGTAGCACCTGTCGAAGATTCTCAAATTAATCCTGAATCACGTAAGGCGAATAAGCAAGGGCTTGACCGTCTTAAAGTTATTCGTTCATCTATTCCAGCGGTAACGCATGTAGATTATTCAGCGCGTGTACAAACAGTAACTAAAGAAACAAATGGTTTGTATTACGATATTATTAACGAATTCGGTAAGCTAACAGGTAGTCCAATTGTTATTAACACTTCTTTTAATGTACGTGGAGAGCCAATTGTAGGAACGCCAGAAGATGCTTACAGATGTTTTATGTGTACACACATGGATTATTTAGTAATTGAGAATTATATTTTTGAGAAAGTAAAGCAACCTAATCAAGATAAATATAAATTAACAGATATTACGGATTTAATTGACTAAGATGGCAAAGCCGAATAACGAAAAAAGAGATTTATTAGTATTTGGATATGGCCTTGCGGTTATTATTCCGACTTTAGTATTATTGCATGCACGCAAACATGGTGTGTTAGGTCCCATTGGTATTGCTTTATTGTGCGGCGCTGCTGTTGCGCTTATTATTTCAATTATTGATATCAATAAAATTAAACCATTTTATAACAAATGGATGAAGGTTGCTCATTTTATTGGAACAGTAGTTATGACGATTGTTTTATCAGTATTTTATTTTATTGTTTTTATGCCAGCAGGTATTGTGATGCGCATACTTGGTAAAGATAATTTAGAGGAAAAGATAGATAAGAAGGCTAAGAGTTATTGGCATAAACGTGAAAAAGTAGCGTTTGAACAAAAATCATATCAGAATCAATATTAGGGAGCAATCATGTCAAAGTTATCGATTGTAAAAGAGTTTTGGGAATTTATTAAAGTACGTAAAAAGTTTTGGTTAGCGCCAATTATTTTCTTTTTACTAATTTTAAGTATGTTTATTATTTTTGCACAATCATCAGCGGTAGCACCGTTTGTATATACTTTATTTTAATGAGAAGAGAGAAACTATGAATGATATAAAAGAACAATTATTAAAAACACCACTAAACGATAATCATATTGCGCATAATGCACGTATGGTTCCTTTTGCAGGATGGAACATGCCAGTGCAATATGAAGATCAAGGTATCTTAGCTGAGTATCAACAAACACGTGATCATGTGGCTTTGTTTGATATTTCGCACATGGGTGAGTTTATTGTTGAGGGTGATTTAATAGCGTCTGGGCTTGATAATATCTTAACAATGACATTAACTGATTTACCTGTGCTTGGAAGTCGTTATGGCTGTATTTGTAATGAGCATGGTGGTGTGATTGATGATTGTATTGTGTTTCGTATGGAGACGAATAAATGGTTTGTGGTTGTTAATGGAGCAACACGCGAAAAAGATGCTGAGCATTTTAAGAAACATTTAAAGGATAAAGCAGTTTTTACGGATGTGTCAGATGATTTGGGTAAGATTGATATTCAAGGACCATTGTCACGTGAAGTATTATCACAATTAGTTCCTGATATTGCAAAATTAGAGTATTTCGCTTTTGATTATTTTACATTACTTGGCGAAGAGAATGTGTTGATTAGTCGTACAGGATACACGGGTGAGTTAGGGTATGAAATATTTTTCCCATGGCATAAGACAGAAGAACTGTGGAATAAATTACTTGAAGATAAGCGTGTAAAACCAGCAGGACTTGGGGCACGTGATATTTTACGACTTGAGATGGGATATAGTTTGTATGGGCATGAATTAAATGATACAACAACACCTCTAACATCAGGTCTTAATCGTTTTGTTGAGTTAGAGAAAACGTTTATTGGTCGTGACGTACTCGTGGCCCAAAAAGAAACAGGTCTTCAAAAACGTCTTGTTGGTTTTATTTCTAAGACACGTCGTTCGCCACGCGAAGGTCAAAATATTTATAATGCCAAAGAAGAATTAATTGGTGCTGTGACAAGTGGGTGTTTTGGACCAAGTGTAGGCTTGGGTATTGGTTTAGGTTTTGTAGACACAGCTTTCTCTACACGCGAAACAAAAATATTTTTTGGGGATGACAAAAGAAAAGTCCCCGCTATAATAAGTTCAAGAAATTTTTATAAAGATGGATCCATTAAGAGTTAAAGGAGAGTAAGATGGATGTTGAAGTAATCGATCATTTTTTGTATACCAAAGAGCATGAGTGGGTAAGTGTTGAAGATGGTATTGCAACAATAGGTATTACAGAGCACGCGCAATCGTCGTTAGGTGATATTACATTTATTGAGTTACCAGCGATTGATGATGAGGTAGATCAATTTGAAGAAGTCGCATCAGTTGAGTCTGTAAAAGCAGCTAGTGATATTTTCGCTGCCGTGTCAGGTAAAATTGTCGCAGTAAACACAGACTTAGAAGAAGAGCCTGGCTTTATAAACAAGTCATGTTATGACAAAGGGTGGATTGCAAAGATTGAGTTAGCTGATGAGGATGATAAAAATAATCTTATGACAGCTGGTGAATATCGCAAATTTTTAATTAGCTCAGGCTAGAAAAGTTAAAGGGTAGTGCGTGATTCCTTATATTCCAAATACAGAAAATGATATTAAAGAGATGTTGGATGTTATCGGCGTTAAAAGCATCGATGATCTTTTTAGTGATCTACAACCACAACATAAACCAAAATCATTTAATCTTCCGACAAGTAAGTCAGAGTTTGAAGTACTTGAGTATGTTAAGGAGCTTTCGGCTAAAAACATTCAAGGACTAACTTATTTCATCGGCGGTGGTTATTATGACCATTATGTACCTTCAGCTGTGTCAGCGCTTATCTCGCGAGGAGAATTTTTCACAGCCTATACGCCTTATCAGCCAGAATGTTCTCAAGG
>JBLINE010000111.1:0-4498 GCA_047638895.1 Lysobacterales bacterium | reverse complement strand
TAAATATGTATTCTATAAGATTAGAAATATTACTCTCATTAAGGGTTCTTTGCAACCCCTTTTTTATTATCCCCTTAAAGCATATGCTATATCATACAGAGTTTTTACCAAAAACGACTGTAGGAATATAATCACGACAAAAGCAATTATAGGTGATAAATCTACCCCCATAGGTGGCAATTTACGACGAATTGGCTGTAAGACAGGCTCTGTCAACTTATGAAGCATCTGAACGATTTGATTATATGGGTCAGGACTCACCCAACTAATTAAAGCACGTAACAAAATCGCCCAATAAGCAAGCGTAAGAAAAATACTGACAATCTTAGCAACTGCGATAATTAAATTACTTAAAACAAACATAACTTCTCCTTATTTAAAAAACTTTAAATAATTTTCCATCTATTACCATCTGTTCAATCCTATCAAACAAACGCTTAGATTTTACAGACATTTCTTCAAGTTCTTCTAAGATTTTATTTATCCCTTTAGACGTGTTAAGCAATGCTTTTGATGATTCGATCATGACTTCCGACATCTCAAGCATATCAATTTTACTCATCTCTTGAGAAGTTTTTGTAAATGATGCCGCCGCCTTAGAAAATTCTTTAGCTAAATCTTGAACGTTTAAAGACTCTTCTCCCATTATTGGTTGTGTTAAGTCAACTGGATCACCACTATTAATAGCGTTTATTTCAATTAATTTAGAACCTAATACACCTTCGGTCTGAATAGAGAACGCAAGATTACGTTTAAACTGGTTTTCAAATTTTGCCAAGATATTTAGAATAACTTTGACACTACGCCCTTCAATCTCATTTTGAAGGAAATTAATATCTGCGACATTACCAACACTAACACCATCAAGTCTAATAGGTGCCCCTACAATCAACCCACCGACGTTACGATACAATACTTCAATCTGTATTTTCTTTTGTGCAAGTCCTTTATCTTTACCTAAGGTTGCAACAACAATGAATATTAGAAATATCCCAATAAGTAAAAACAATCCCGCTGATAATTTTTTAATAAACTCTTCTTTTTTCATGCTTTCCTAACCATCCACAAATTCCCGAACAAATTTATCGGTTGAAGAAGTAAAATCTTCTTTACTCCCCATTAAAACAATTTTTCCATCTTTCAATAGCAATAAGCGATCTGCAATACGAAAAGCATTCTTCATATCGTGTGATGTAACAACTGTTGTACATCCTTGTTTTTTACTAACACTACGAATCAAATCTGATATATCTCGACTACGGATCGGATCGAGCCCTGATGTTGGCTCATCACAAAACAACACTTTTGAATCTAAAATCATACTACGCGCAAGCGCCACACGCTTTTTCATCCCTCCACTTAACTCTGAAGGTAACTTTTTTTCAACACCAACTAAATCAATTAATTCTAAAATATCTGTCACACGTTTTTTGATTTCTTCTGCAGTAAGTTTTGTATGCTCACGCAGAGGAAAAGCAATGTTTTCAAAAACATCCATAAAGTCATAAAGAGCACCTTCTTGAAACAAATACCCCATCTTCTGACGTACTTTAAGCAACTCTTTCTCAGATAGCTCAGTTATATTCTCACCATCAATATTAATCGTACCATTATCAGGCTTTAATACGCCTACCATATGCTTTAAAAGAACACTTTTCCCCGTACCACTTTCACCTAATATAACCAGTATTTCACCTGAATTAATATCAAAACTTACTTCATCTAGTATTTTTTGATCATTAAATGATTTTGATAAACTATTAATCTTGATCATTATTTCTTAAAGTAACGAAACTTGTTCGTTGAAAACTTAGTATAAATACGGTTATATGGTCTTACATCAACTTTATCAATAAATATTTGTGTATTGCGATATTCACCTAAATAATACATTTCACTATCCTTAAAACCCTCTATACCATCTTGTGGATGCCACATTTCTCCCTCAAACTCAATTGCCTCTCCATTACGAATCCATTCAGGCTCTAAATCTTTAACAATAAAATTGCGTTGTGTATCTTGTGCTTTAGTTGTTTGACACCCAAACAACATAAAAACAACAGAAAGATAAATACTTATATTAAATATACGTTTCACATTACCCCCAAAAGGTAAGAATAATCTTAGTTAACAACACATTAGAAATTATGACAAATATATACGAAAACGCAACAGCTTTTGTAGTGAAACGTCCAACACCAAGTGATCCACCACCTGTGACAAATCCTTGATAGCAGCACACCCATCCGATTAGAACAGAAAAGAAGAAAACTTTTACAAATCCACTAAAGAAATCAACATAACGAATAGAATCAATCGTTTGTGAAATATAAAATGTCCCTGGTACATGTGCCTCATACACACCAATTAAATAACCACCATAAATTCCAATAATTTCAGAAATTATAGTTAAAATCGGAAGCACTATCAAACATCCTAAAAATCGCGGCACAATTAAAAACTCTATTGGATCTACACCCATTGTCCGCGTTGCTAAGATCTGATCATTAACATTCATCGTCCCAATTTCTGCCGTAATGCGCGCACCTGCTTTTCCAGAGAAAACAAGTGCAGTAAAAATAGGACTTAACTCACGCACCAATGATAGCGCAACAAGTGGCGCAATAAACTCTTTTGCGCCAAACCGTTCCAATACAACAGCACTTTGTAAAGCAAGCACAAGACCAGAAGCCAAAGATGTAAGTCCAATAATAATAACGGACTGAATACCTTGCTGATACATTTGCTTTAAAACTTCCCCAACACGAATATGTCCTGAGAAAATATGACGTATTATATCTATAAAGAACCAAAATGCTTCCCCCAAAGAAAGAATACCATTTGTTATATACTTAGAAATACTATTCATAGTTACAATCACTCGCTATCTTTAAGCCAAATATCTTTCATCTCATCGGTGATTTGATCTTTTTGTATCCTTGAGATCGGGGCATCCACCTGAGCGCTTCCTGATGATTTTTTCTTAAGAAAGTCTTCTACGGTGCATACTTTTGCACCAGCTGCACCAACTGCGTACTGAATATCACGATCATTCGTTACAACAACTATATTCTTTGCCTGCTTTGACTCACGTACCATTCGCTTAATCTTATCATCCGCTATCTCACCTTTAGAATAAATAACTTTCACCTTTGAAATAACAGCAGGAGAATACACATCAAGCTGACCATCAAAAACTATAGTTACCGCATTATTACCTTGCGGTGCATTTAATTCAATATAGCGAACTAACTCAGAGCGTTGGGTCTCAAGCTTCCTATCCGCTAGTCCCGGTATTTTGTGAATGACGTTGTACCCGTCCAGAAGATATTGTAATGACATAAATAAACCCACCGATAAGGCCGATTACGACCATGAAAAGAGAAATAATAAATGGCACACTAAATGCAACATCTGATGCCATACCTACTTTTGTAAATAAGAAAACGCCTCCTGCCTCACGTACACCAACACCCCCAATAGACGGCATCGAAGAGATGATAGCAATCATTGGAACAAATATTAAGAAATACACAAGCGCAAGATCAGCGTGTAAAGCTTTGGCAATAAAGAAAAATGAAATCGCAAAAATGCATTGTGAGACACATGATAAACCTAATGCTTGAAATCCTTTTACCTTCTCTTCTTTAAGTAATAAAAAATCATCATGCATCTTTATAAGCGCCTCTTTAAACTTAGGCAGTTTATTAAAAAGCTTACACGCGAAAGGAAATATTTTTTTATTAAAAAGTATTAATGCAATAACAACAGAGCCAAAGATCATACCAACAATTGGAATTATTAGCATTGGATCACCAATTAATGAATAACCAAACAAAAATGCAATTGTTGCAACAAGTACGATTGATCCAAATCCTGACATACGATCCAATACAATTGAAGCCACCACACGTGGTTTTTGACCACACACTTTACACAAACCTAAAATCTTTATAATATCGCCACCGACAGCACTAGGTAGAAATAAGTTTCCAAATAAGCCTAAGAAATGATACCTAAACGCTGTAAACCATCCTACCTTAAGACCTAAAGCATCCATAATAATCATCCAACGCCACCAAATAATGAAATTACATGCAGTGAAGAAAATACCTGCCCACATTAAATCTATACGGTTCGCAGACTTGAGTAAATCAATAGCCTTATCAACATCAATATTTAAGACCTTAAAAAGTACAAACAAGAGTCCCATGCTAATACTTAGGCGTAGGACAAACGAAAAAATGCCATTCCCTTTTTTCTTATCACTCATATATATCTTCCATTACGAAACTGTTTGAAGAATTTTCATGCATTCTTTATAACCCTCTTCGGCTATAAAAGAACTACGTACCTTAGGACCACTCTGTACATACTTAAATCCTTTAGACATTCCTAACTCTTTGTAAAATTTAAACTCTGCTGGTGTATAAAACTTCTCAATTGGAATATGACGTTTTAAATCTGTTGGTTTTAAATATTGCCCAATAGTCAAGAT
>JBLINE010000110.1:0-4508 GCA_047638895.1 Lysobacterales bacterium | reverse complement strand
CCAGCTTCATCTATAATGCATCATTTAGCTAAAGAATTACCTAAACATGGTGGCATAGTCCACCAAGCCGAAGATGAAATTGCTGCTATTGGCGCGGCTATTGGTGCTTATTATGGTGGTACACCAGCACTTACAGGTACATCTGGTCCTGGTCTTTCGCTTAAACAAGAATATATTGGGTATGCCGCATGTGCAGAAATTCCTTTAGTTGTTATTGATGTTCAGCGTGGAGGCCCTTCAACAGGATTACCAACTAAAACTGAACAATCAGATTTGCCTGCTGTTATTTTTGGTAGTCATGGTGATCACACTAAGATTGTGCTAAGTGTAGGTAATGTTATTGATTGTTTTTACGTACCACTAATGGCCCGTTATTTAACTGAAAAACTTCGCCTACCAGTTTTTATTATGAGTGATTTTCAAATGGCTAATAGTTACAAAGTAATTAATAAGCCAGTCATCAATCAAATTGATAACATTGATGATATTCCAGATTTCGTACTTGATCATTTTTGGATGAAACGTCTGCCAGATAATATCGAAATGGTACGTACAAATCAAGCTGATCCAGGAACGCCTGGTGATATGCGTCGTGTCACTGGTTTAAATACCGATGATGAAGGTAAAGTAAACTACTTCTCAACAACAAATCAACGATCACATCAAGTACGTAATAACAAAGTACACGCAGTTCAAAAAGCTTTAACCGAGCCTGAATTATTCGGAGCTTGTAAAGAAGGTGATGTTCTTGTTGTGGGATGGGGAAGCACACGTGGTGCTATTGCTGAAGCTGTTCATTCCTGCCAAGATCAAGGCCTTAAAGTAGGAGGTCTGTGTTTTAGAATTGTATATCCACTCCCACTTATGCTTAAAGAAATTTTTAAACGCTTTAAAAAGATTGTAACAGTAGAAGGCGCTTATGGTGATGACCTTAAGCGAACACCTTTAGCTATGTTTTTACGTTCAAAAACATTAGTTGATGTTAACCCAATGATTTCCCGAGCTACAGGACGTCCAATCGCACCTGGAACTATTGAAGAAAGAATTAAAGAAACGTTAAAGGAAATAAACTCATGAGCGTAGAAGCTAATGAAAACCCAGTTACAATGAAAGCTTTAGCCACAGAAAATCCTCGTTGGTGCGCGGGATGTGGTGATTTTGGTGTTTTAGCAACTCTTAAACGCGTCATTGTTGATGAACAACTCGAACAACATAAGGTAGTAAATGTTTCGGGTATTGGTTGTTCAGGACGCGCGCCATTTTATTTTAACACTTATGGTGCTCATACTATCCACGGTCGTGCTATTCCATTTGCAACAGGATTAATTTTAACACGACCAGATCTCAATGTTTTCGTTCACTCAGGTGACGGAGATGCAATGAGTATTGGTGGAAATCATCTTATTCATGGCATTAATAAAAACATTAATTGTGTATTCATTATGTATGACAATGAACTTTATGCTCTAACAAAAAGTCAGACATCACCGACAACAAGAAAAGGGCATAAAACAAATACACAACCTACCGGAAGTTACCTAAATCCAATTTTGCCTATGCAATTTGTAATCGGATTAGGCGTATCATTCGCGGCCAGTACAGCCGACTGGATGCCGGACCATATGTCAAATACACTTAAAGCAGCTTTTGCTCACAAAGGCTTTTCTTTTGTGCATATCAACCAAAGATGTCCTCACTTTGATCCAAATAACTTTGATCATAAAACATCTGATTGGTTTTCGTTTCTAACAAACGAAAATGGCATCCCAGCTGATCGCCGCCTCGCTGAAAAAACAGAGATCATTGAACATGATCCAACAAACACAGGGGAGGCTTTTAATTATGCAAGTAGTGATAGAACGTATTTTGGACTTTTTTACCGTAATTCTGAAAAACCTAGGTATGACAAGATTCTTCAAAGCAACAGCCAAGAAGCAAGAAAGCAAGACCGTGCGTCCGTATTAGATGCGTACAAAATTTGATTTAAATCTTGTTATATGATAAAGTAGGACTTTCCAATTAGGGGACGCCAACAGCGTTCCCTAATTTTTTAGACTAATTATTAATAGTATTATTAAAGGATTATATATGCGTAACGTTGTCATTATAGGTTCAGGACCAGCAGCTCACACAGCAGCCATTTATGCAGGGCGTGGAAATTTAGAGCCTCTTATGTATGAAGGTATGATGGCTGCAGGCGTTGCTGCAGGTGGTCAGCTTACAACAACAACAGAAATCGAAAATTTTCCAGGATTTCCTGAAGGTTTAGGTGGTCCAGAACTTATGGATCGTATGCGTCTTCAATCTATCAACTGTGGTACAGAAATTAAAACAGTTACTGTAGATCGTGTTGATCTATCATGTACACCATTTAAAGTATTTGCAGGCTCAGAAGAAATTGAAGCCAAAACTATCATCATCTCAACGGGTGCTACAGCTAAACGCTTAGGCGTACCTAACGAAGAAAAGCTTTGGAATCGTGGCATATCTGCGTGTGCAGTATGTGATGGGGCATTACCAATCTTTCGAAATCAACCGTTAGTTGTTGTTGGTGGTGGAGATACAGCTTGTGAAGAAGCAACTTTTCTAACTAAATTTTCTAGTAAAGTAACAATACTTGTACGTCGTGATATATTACGTGCATCTAAAGCCATGCAAGATCGTGTTACAAATGATCCAAAGATTGAAATATTATGGCATACGGAACTTATTGATGTTCATGGTGAACAAAAATTAGAAGAAGTTGAAATTATAAATAATCAAACTAATGAAAAGTCCAGGCTACAAGCAAGCGGTATGTTTTACGCCATTGGACATACACCAAACACATCTTTCTTAGAAGGACAAATAAAATGTGATGAGACAGGTTATATCGTAACAGAGCCTGGAACCACAAAAACAAATATACCAGGTGTCTTTGCTGCTGGTGATGTGCAAGATCACATTTACCGTCAAGCAGTTACTGCTGCAGGAACAGGATGTATGGCAGCCCTTGAAGCAGAGCACCACATAACGGAAGCTTAAAATATGACAACAGAATCTGAATTACATATTAAGAAATCAGACTCATGGCAAATGTTTAATACTATTTCGCCAAAATATGATTTACTTAATCGCTTATTATCATTTGGGCTTGATATTCATTGGCGTAATGTTTTATCTAGTAAATTAATTTCACGTCCTGATATGAAGGTGCTTGATTTAGCTACAGGAACAGGGGATGTCGTTATTACTTTCACACAAGATCATAAAAACATTAAAGAAGCTCATGGGGTTGATATGGCAGAGAAAATGCTTGAAGTTGGTCGTCTAAAGATCAACAAACTAAACCTTGCAGATAAAATAACTCTGCACCATGGCGACGCTAATAAAATTCCATTTGACGAAAATACATTTGATAATGCCTCAATTTCTTTTGGTATTCGTAATGTTGAAGATCCATCTGTCGTTTTACGTGACATGAAACGTGTGTTAAATCAGGGAGGACGTGCCTTTATCCTAGAATTTTCTATGCCAGAAAACCCAGTAATAAGATTTTTTCACACAATGTATTTACGTCATGCTGTACCACTTATTGGATTAATTTTCTCAGGCCATTATAAAGCCTATAAATATTTAAACCAAACTATCGAAACATTTCCGTATGGTGATGCTTTTGTTAAATTAATTGAAGAAGCCGGTTTTTCAAATGTACGTGCTATTCCATTGCTTTTTGGAACTGCTACTATTTATCAGGGTGATAAAATTTAATACAGATGCTAACTTTGTTTAAAACTAACACTAAACACGCTATAAATGATTTAAAATCCTCTCTCACAAAGCAACTCCAGGATCTTTTAATTTCATTTCCCACAATAGATGGAAATCTTGGATTTATTCGTTATGAGCTCACTTGTGATGACTTAAATGGGTTTAGCTGGTTAAATAATCAAGAAACACCACTAAAATTTTATTGGGCTAATCGTAATCAAGAATTTACGATGGCGGGCATAGGCTCTGCAGATGTTGTTAGTGGTGATGACCAAAGTGACATTCAAAATGTTATTCAACATATTGAAGAAAGCTTGTCGGAAAATAATCCTAATTTACGCTACTACGGTGGTATATCATTTCAAAAAAAAATAGTTGGAGATGAATGGAAGAACTATCATAGCTACCAATTTAATGTACCTCAGTTTGAAATACTCAAAGATTTAGAAGGCACTTTATTCGCCTGTAACATTGCAACAAGTAATCTTAGCGAAAACTTTATCACTTCCTTAATTGACGATTTAAACCAAATAAATTTTAAAACAACAACATCTTATCGCAATCCTCCTGAAATTCTAAATCGTCAAGATTTTCCAAGTAAAGAAGAGTGGAAGGGTGTATTTAACAAAACTAAAGCAGAAGCATTTAAATACGATAAAATTGTATTGGCTCGAAGATCAGTTTTTGAGTTTGATAAAGCGATTAAACCTGAAGCATTGTTAAAACATTTAGCAGATATCACACCTAATTGTTATCAT
>JBLINE010000109.1:0-4509 GCA_047638895.1 Lysobacterales bacterium | reverse complement strand
CTTTAATCCTTTAAAATAAGGAATAATAACACGTACATTTTTTTTACTTTCAACCAAAGCTTTAGGCAACTCATACATAACATCACCTTGCCCACCAACTTTAATAAGTGGAGCAAACTCCATTCCTACAAAAGCCACGTTTCCTTTAAAAGCTGACTCAACAACAACCTTTGGATTCCCCTCATCTAACTTGGCCCATACCTGTTCACCATCCTCATACTCAAAAACAAACGTATATTCAAACGTTCGTCTTGCCTCAACTTCAATCTCATAAATATCGCGACCATCAACCGTACCGACATATTCTGTAGGAACACTTTCTTTTTCCCACTCTCCCGTAACTTTTCTATTAGAGTATAGATAAACTTCTCTACTCCCATGAGAATCTGTACTGTGCGCTTCAACACGTAATCTTACCTTTTCTTGATTACTTACTTGAACATCACCACTTAATATTGATCCTCCACGAGAATCTCGGTTAAGCTCTTCACTTAACCATGCATAAATATTCATATAATCACCTAAACTACGCGACCAATCATTTTCTGCTTGCATAGACCGACGAATCAAATCTTTCCATTCTTCTCTATTATTTTGAAAAGCATTCTTTGCACGAATAATAGCGCCATGAAGCTGTTTAACATTTTCCCTCTTACGCCTTTGATCTTCCTCTAGAAAACCATACACTCTTGAAACACCATCAAACACAAATCCAACTCGCTCATCTCCTAATTCCGTAACAGTATCCGCCAAACCGCCTGTTTTACGTACTAACGGAATTGCTCCATAACGCATGGCTTGCATTTGAGTTAAGCCACTTGGTTCAAAATCCGATGGAACAATAAATAAATCAGCTGCTGCTAATATTTTATGTGTTAAGACTTGAACATACTCACTAACAAAAACAACCGACATATTAATGCCTTCTTTCCTTGCATCACTTGCCATTTCAATTAATTGCTGTTCAATATTTTGATCCCCTGTTCCATTAAGAACAAAATCAACATCTGAAATTATTCGACTACCGTTATACATCTCTTCTAGCAACTGAGCAATAATATCAATTTGTTTCTGCTTAACAATACGTGAGACAACACCAACTAAAAGACGATCAGATCCGACAGTTAAACTTCCATGAATATTTCCTGGATTTTTAATCTTAATTTTTGACGTATCTCCTCCAACAGATAAAATTTCTTGCAAATCTCGTTTATTAACAAGTCTGGCTTCAATAACTTTATCTGGACCATCTTTAATAGAATAATTTTGCTTAATATTTTTATCTGTATCTGGATCCCAAATTTCAAAATCAAGTCCGTTTAAGACTCCATCAAAACGATAATCAATATCTCTTAGCAATCGATCAAGTTCAAAATACGTGTGACGAATCTCCTTGGCATAACTCGAACTAACAGTATTAACAAAATTTCCTTCTCCTCCAAGCTCTTTAATAACGTGAGCAGGAACACCCATCATGTTTAACTGTCCATTTTTTGTTACAAGCCGACGAATAACTTCGTTATCTTCTAAGCCCATCTCTTCAAACCAATCACTTGAATATTGACCTTGATAAGCAATGTTATGAATTGTAAAAACGCTTCCTGTACGATTAAAAAAATCTTGATAAAACGTGCGCATATATAGAGAAACCAACCCTGTATGATGATCAGCTGAGTTAACAATATCAATCTTCTTTCCTAGAAATTTTAAAAGCTCTAAAGATCCTCGAGATAAAAGAATAGAATCGTAAAGAGCTATTTTATCTGAGTCATAGGTGCGTGCAAAAACACCTTCATCCTCTGTTTCTAAAATATAAACACGAATGTTATCAATAATCGCCGTCTTAGCACGAAGCTTAACATTTCCTCTTTGTTTAAATGGGATCTCAACTTCAAAACCATCCACATCAATAAATTTATGTCTTTCTAAATCATAATCATGTGATTTAAAATGTGGAATAATAACAGAAACATCATTTCCTCTTTTAGCCATTGCTTTAGGAAGCTCATAGACAACGTCCGCCTGTCCACCTACTTTTACTAAAGGAGCAAATTCCATTGCAACATAAGCAGCACTTCCTTTAAATTGCGTGTTTACATCAATTTTTAAATTTCCATACGATGCATCAATCCATTCATTTTCACCACCTTCTCCTTCAAAACTAACAGCATATTCAAACTTTCGTCGAGCCTTAATTGTATATTCATAAATTGCCCGACCTTCGCTATTTTCAATAAATGTAGCCGCCACTTCTTCTTTTTGCCATTGCCCTGTAATACTTCGGTTAGAATACATGTATACTTTACGTGTTCCATCTAAATCAGGTCGATTGGCAATAAATCGAAATGTAACTTTATCTCCTTCATTAACTGTTTTATTTCCATCTTCGACATATCCTCCACGAATATTACGATAAGAGGCCTCTACTCCACGATCAAGCTCTTGCTTTGTAACATGTCCCTCTGGAAATAATTGAATAAATGGTCCTGGCTTTGGATTTCGCCCTTTAAATACCATCATACTCAAACCAGGAAGCGTTAAATTCAAAGAAATATCTCGACCATTAGCTGAAACAATATCAGCTTCAATTTCATCAACATGCCCACTACCACTACCACCATACCTCAAATTATCACTGTTAAAAATTTGTTGCCACTGCCCGCCCCAAGGAAGACCTACGCGATAATTTTCACGCTCGACAGGTGTAAGATTAAAAATAACAAGCAATGCTTCATCAGGATTGATTCCTCGACGAATAAAGCCCACAACACTTTGCTTTTCATCTTCAAGACTCATCCACTCAAATCCTTTTGTATGAAAGTCTAGCTCATGCAACGCAGGCTCTTGTTGATACAATAGATTTAAATCTTTAATAATACTCTGAACACCTTGATGCTTTTGATCCTCAAGTAAATCCCATTCTAAACTATGATCAGGATTCCATTCTCCTCTTGGTGCCAACTCACTTCCCATAAACAAAAGTTTCTTCCCTGGCATTGCAAACATAAAAGAATATAAAAGGCGTAAATTAGCAAATTGTTGCCAATCATCTCCTGGCATTTTACTAAGTAAAGATTTCTTTAAATGAACAACTTCGTCATGCGATAAGGGCAGAAGAAAATTTTCCGTAAAAGCATAATGAGGATACATTGTTAATAAATTATGTTTAAATGAACGATGAATCGGATCTTCTTCTAAATACTCTAAAGTATCGTTCATCCATCCCATAGACCACTTCATGTCAAAACCAAGCCCATCCTGTTTAACAGAACGTGTAATCCCTTCCCAAGTTGTCGATTCCTCAGCAATCATCAAAACTCCTGGATGCTGATCATGCACGGCCGTATTTAAATCTTTTAAGAATGCTACAGCTTCTAAATTTTCTGGACCTCCATGAATGTTAGGAATCCATTGACCTTCTTCTCGATCTGCGTTGAGAAATAGCATTGAACTTACCGCATCAACTCGCATACCATCAATATGAAATTCTTTAAACCAAAACATGGCATTACTAATTAAAAAACTTTTTACCTCATTACGCCCATAATTAAAAATACGCGTTCCCCAATTAGGATGCTTTCCTTGAAGAGGATTTTCATGTGAATACAATTCTGTTCCATCAAATTGGGATAATCCATGTGCATCAGACGCAAAGTGAGCGGGAACCCAATCCATAATGACTGCAATTTTATTTTGATGAAGTAAATCAATTAAATATTTTAAGTCCTCTGGTGATCCGTAACGTGACGTTGCCGAATAAAATCCACGCACCTGATACCCCCACGATGGATAATAATCATGCTCCATCACAGGCATTAATTCTAAATGTGTAAAATTCATTTCCTTTAAATAAGGAACAAGTTCATCTGCAATTTCCCGATACGTCATCCATTGATATTCGCCATTGACTTGCTTTTTACGCCAAGATCCTAAATGAAGTTCATACATCGACATTGGCTGATCAACACTTTGAAAGGTTTTTCGTTGAGCAACCCAACTTTGATCGCTCCAATTGAAATCTAAATTTGAAATACGTGACGCTGTTCGGGTAGGTTCATCTCCGGTAGGATATTCACTGCTAAAAGCATATGGATCTATCTTTTCGTTAACACTTCCATCTTGTGTGGTTACACGAAACTTATAAAGATCATCAGGCATAGCCTCAGGAACGTATCGATACCAGACGCCTGCAGATTGATTAAACCGTAATTCATGAACATTCTCTCCCCACTCATTAAACGTTCCAATAACAGAAACATTTTGCGCGTTCGGCGCCCAAACGGAAAAGTAAGTTCCCAACACTTTCCCATTACGAACAACAGGATGAGCTCCTAATTTTTCATAGGCATTCTTACTTGTTCCTGCATCAACAAAATCTTTTTTATCTTGATCTGAAAAATGTAAATCATAAAACTGCTGAAGAATTTCTAAATCTTTATCTGCAATAGCCAATTGACCTTGAGCTGCGTACTCAAGTAATTCCTTAAGTTCTTGGATATTTTGATCATA
>JBLINE010000108.1:0-4544 GCA_047638895.1 Lysobacterales bacterium | reverse complement strand
TATATTTTAGATATTGATATTGATATATTCTCAGATCAAATGAATTATATTGATAATTTTTTGAAGTTAAAATGTATCAAAGAGTATATTAAAAAGGCAAGTGTTATTACGGTAGCAACAAGCCCATATTTTATTGATCAATACAAAGCGATAGATTATATTAAACTATTGTTTAATGATGTTTGAAATAAGTAAGACTTTATAAAGTAAGAAGTAGGACATTGTAGATAGAAGTTAATTAAGAAAGTTGTTAATGTGAGCAATACAAGTTTGTTGGGCTTCAACAATAAGCGAAGAGTCTAAAGCACTTTTACGATCAAAGACGTTGGCTTTACTTAAAAAATCGGTTACATAAAGTAATGCAATACCATTTAGATTTGTTTGTTGGCAAGCAGCATAGAAGGCGGATGTTTCCATATCAACAACGTTAACGGACATATCTTTTAATTGTTTTAAGTATTTTTGTTCTAAATTAAGTGAACCAAAAGAAGCACAGCTCATTTGTTGTGTATCAAATTTAACCAGTAATGATTTATCGGCTAAGAAGCAATCAGGCTCAAAGTAATCATTAGTAAGTAATTGTGAGAAACTTTCAAAGCTGTAGGCTTTATTAGGTGTAACGATGGTTCCAATGGTTGTTGAGCTATCATCTAAAACGGATCCACACGCACCATATAAAATAACATCAGTACAGTCTGTTTCTTTGAGATGTAAAATACAATCACCAACTTGAGTGGCACCGATATTAGTATGAATAAAGGTGAATTGATCTGTACTAGCTGAACTAAAGCGAACGCCTTTGTGCAGTTTACCAACTGTCAAATCTTGTAACACGCCTTTATAAAGGAATGGGGCAAGGATGCAGGTTGTGCGAACTTCAGTTTCAGGAATACCAAATAAGTCTTGAAAGTGTGCCATGATGGGGTGATTATAGATGGGAAAGAATAAGTAGTCAAGCGGGGTGTTTATACATTATTCCTACAGGCAACTTTTAAAATATATTAATAGGAGATTTAATGGATTTAATAACATTAAAAGATACAGATATTAAGATCAGTCCTTTGATTCTTGGTACATGGGTTTTTGGTGGAGATAGCTGGAGTGGTGCCGATGATGAGGAATGTATGCGCGCTATTAGTTCAGCTATTGATTTAGGTATTAATTGTATAGATACAGCGCCAGTGTATAGTTGGGGTGATAGCGAACGAATTGTTGGAAAAGCATTGAAAGGCAAGCGAGATAAGGTTGTTATTGCGACAAAGTGTGGATTAAGGAAAGGCAGAGGGGATGAACCAATAGATCATGATTTAAGTCCATCACAAATCCTTAATGAGATAGAAGGAAGTTTAAGGCGTTTAAAAACAGATTATATAGATCTTTATCAATGTCATTCTCCAGATGAAAAGGTGGCCTGTGAAGATGTTATGGCAACATTACTTAAATTGAAAGACCAAGGTAAGATTCGTGCGATAGGAGTGTCTAATTATTCAGCAAAGCAGGTAGGGGAATGTTTAGAGTCTGCACCAATTGTGACATGTCAGGATCAGTATTCATTATTGGACCGTAAAATTGAAGAAGAATTAATTCCTTTTACTAAAGAAAAAGGTGTAGGTGTTCTTGCTTACGGTGTCCTCGCTGGTGGTATTTTAACTGGGAAATATGCAAAACCACGTACATTCCCAGGTAATGATGCTAGAAACTTTTTTTATCATTATTATCAAGGTGATGCGTTTGATCGTGTGGTTGCATTGATTGAGCGATTACAAGTATTAGGCCGACCTTTAAGTGAATTATCAATTAATTGGGCGCGTCAACAGCCAGGCATTGCAGGCGTAATTGTTGGATGTCGTAACGTGGAGCAAGTAGAGCGTAATGTAAAGGCTGTTTCTTGGGATTTAGATAGTAATGAACTTAAACGCATAAATGAAGAACTTGATCGCGAAATTTAAATAATGAAAGTTTTTGAATGTGGATTATTTTAGGGCTTGTAGCTGCTTTTTTTACATCTTTTCAAGAAATACTAAACAAAAAAGCTTCTAAAAAAATAAATCGCTATGTACTAACGTGGGGGTGGTGGGCTTTTGCTGTGCCATTCTTTTGGATTTATATGAAAAGCCAAGAGCCCGTTATTGTAGATCCAGGATTTTTTTTATTAGTTTCTGTAGCAGCGATTTTTGGATCAGTAGCAATGATTTATTATGTTAAAGCTATTGAAGCAGGTGACTTGTCTTTATCCGTTCCGATATTAAGTTTATCTCCTATTTTGCTCCTTGTAACATCACCTTTAATTACTAAAGAGGTACCCACTACTCAAGGTATTTTCGGTGTATGTGTTATTGTTTTTGGTGCGTATTGTTTATTCTTTGATCGAAAGTCTACAGATTTTTTAGCACCAGTGAGAAGTCTTATTTCAAATAAAGGATCTAAATATATGTTAGTTGTTATTTGTATGTTTAGCATATCTGGAAATTTGGATAAAGTAGGTGTTCTTAAAAGTAATACGGCGACATATTTATTTCATTTAACTATTCAAATGACAGTTATTTTAACTATCGTGATGTTTGTTAAATGTAAAAATATCTCTCAAGAACTTAGAAAAGGAATCCCGTCACTTATACTCATTGGACTTGTAAATGCTATTGCTTACATTGCACAGTTACTTGCTATCAGTATGACACAAGTACCTTATTTAATTGCGGTCAAACGCTCAAGTGTTCTGTTTACAAGTTTGTATGGTATTTTTATTTTAAGAGAGGGTAACTTAAAGCAACGTTTGTTTGGTGTTGTTGTTATGTTGGCTGGTGTGCTTATTGTTTCGTTGACTTAAAGGTTTTAATCAGTATCTTCTGTTGAAATGCCATCGATATATAATTTTACTTTTTCAAGTAATGTATTTGTATCAATAGGTTTTAGAATAAAGTCGTTGCATCCTTTCATGTAAGCTTCAGCATAATGACGTGCATGGCTCGTAATAATAATAATGGGGACACGTTCTTCAAGGTCTAATCCGTTATCTTCTTCGTCTTGACGAAGGTTTGTTAAGAATTGAAAACCATCCATAATTGGCATCACAATATCAAGAATAATAAGGTTATACGGTTCTTCACTCTCTAAAGAATTTCCGTATATATCTCGGCCACTTTGACCATCTTCTGCGAGGGAGCATAAGTAATTTTCATCGGATAGAATTTGATTGACAAGCTTTTGAACTACAGGATCATCCTCAATGATAAGAATTTTTTTCATACAATTAACCTAGTTTTAAAGTTATTTAAATATTTTATTAAGAATGTAATCATATCATTTAAATCGTTACTGGATAACTAACTTTCCAAATATTTTATTAGGTAAGAGGCCATTCATCAATTATTTTCCATTGAGTTACATCAGCGTTTCCTTTGACTAATTTTAAAGAATCGATAGTTATTTCTTGTGAAGTAAGGGGGAACGCTGAGATTATATTTTCTTTTTCATCCGAAGATATGTTTCCGTAGAGTAAGCTGAGATGAGGGATATATTGTATTTGATGTTTAGGATTCAGATCACGCATAGCTTGCTTGTGCATCAAGGTTAGTTTTTCAGGTAAAGATGTTTTTATGTAAAGGGCTGTGAAAAAACCATGGGTATATTCTATATCTTCAAATAGGAGCTTAAGTTTTTTTTGTTTTTTTGAAAAAGATGAAATCTTTTGTAGTAACTTTTGTTCATCACCGCTTAAACCGCTTACTAATGTAGCATGAGGCTCAAAGATAGGGGTGCTGTATTTTTTTGACAATGTCGTGATGATATCTTGTAGGGGTTCTAAATCAGAAGTTTGTGGTGATAGCCAAAAATAATAGGAATTAGCTAATTCATTGTTCTCAGTAGCAGTACTCATAGATTAAGTATACTTTAAATTTCATTTTGAGCAAGGGTTTGGGGTGTAAAATATTTATAGTATTGAGTTGTATCGTTTGGGATTATTGTCATAATAAGGCGGATATGAGACTAAAAGCGACATATATTTTAACAGCGAAGCATATTAAATCTTTAAAGGATGAAAAGGAAATCATTCGTGAGGTAGAAAAAGCTTTTGTTGCCTATGCACAAGATAAAGCACAGATGCCATCTAAGGTGTATCTTGATCTTAAAGAACATAATGGTGATTTTCGTGCGATGCCAGCCTATTTGCCTCATACCAAGAGTGCTTCTTTAAAATGGGTTAATGTTCATCCAAATAACAAAGCATTACCTGCAGTTATGGGGACGATTATATTGAGCGATCCTAAAACTGGATTTCCACAATCAATAATGGATGGGACATTGATTACGAAATGGCGTACGGCAGCAGCTAGTGCTGTTGCGACTAAATATTTAGCACCAAAGAAGTCTAGTGTATTGAGTATTATAGGTTGTGGTGCGCAAGCATTATCCCAAGTACATTTTATAAATTGTGTGATGAATGTTAAGAAAGTATGTTTATGGGATATAGATATTAAGCAAGCTAAAATATTATGTGCTCAATTACGGAAGAGTTTTGATGAGGTTATTGTATGTGAGACGGC
>JBLINE010000107.1:0-4556 GCA_047638895.1 Lysobacterales bacterium | reverse complement strand
AACTCATCCTCTGACACAAGTGCCTTAGTGAGCTTATTTAATTCCTTTAGAATAACCGAAACAGCATCCACTATCTTTGTTGAATCAACACCTGCACGTACCATAAAACTACCCACATCATGTAAAGACTTAGGTGAAGATGATATCGAATAAGCAAGTCCACGCTTCTCACGGACCTCAACAAACAAACGACTCGACATATTAGCGCCTAAAATGACATTAATTAAACCCATCACATAACGCTTAGGATCATTCTCATCATAAGCCGGCATACCTAAAGCCACATGCATTTGCTCAATCGCACGATGCTCATAATGTGTCCTAGGCTTCTTTTGCGCTTCATCAAAAAGCTGTAGTGGTTGTCCTTGAGTAGACTGTAATTTACTTAGTTTCTTTTTAATTAAACGTACAATCTTATCGTGTGACACATTCCCGCATACTGAAATAACAATATTATCTGTGTGATAATAATGGCTATGAAATTCTTTTAGATCTTTGTGTGTCATCGCAAGTACAGTCTGTGCTGATCCTGCTAGACTTTTACCTAGCGGATGACCCGGAAACAGTAAGCCATCGAGCAATTCCATCACATGGTACTGTGGTAAATCATGATACATCTTAATCTCTTCAACAATTACAGTTTTCTCACTCTGAACATCTTTTTTTGTAATCTTTGGGAAAAACACCATATCAGCCAACACATCAAATGTAGAATTTAAATGCTTAGCAGGCACCTTAGCATAAAAACATGTCTGTTCCTCTGAAGTAAATGCATTAAGCGAACCACCTACACCTTCAATCGATTGCTTAATTTCTTCACAGGCATACTCCTGTGAACCCTTAAAAACAATATGCTCAAGAAAGTGTGCTGCACCTTTAAGGCGATCACATTCATAACGACCACCAACACCCACCCAAAATCCAATTGATGTACTTTCACGTGTGCTTTCTTCGCGTGTGATTATTCTTAAATTATTAGGGAGAGTTTCGATTTTATACATAATTAGCAGTTAATGCACACCTTTCGCCATTGATGCGACGAAACGCGCCGTCTTTACAACTAAATCTTTATCGTTAGCATATTTTTGTAATTGATTGATTATCGCGCTTCCTACAATCACACCTTCACACGATTTAGAAATTTTTTGAGCTTGCTCCTTTGAAGAAACACCAAACCCAACACACACTGGCTTAGATGTATATTTCTTCACTAAATTAATTTGATGCACATAAGACTTACCTACCGTCGATCGTGCCCCTGTAACACCTGCAACCGACACATAATAAATAAATCCTGTCGCAGCTTTTACAATCTTCTTAATACGTTCTTCTGAAGTAGTTGGTGATACAAAATAAACAATCGATACATTACTTGCTGAAGCAAATTTAGCCAATGATGCACCCTCTTCAGGTGGTAAATCTGGAATAATTAACCCGTCTACACCAACAGCTTTACACCGCTTAATAAATTTCTCTTCGCCATAATTAAACACATGATTGTAATACATCATAAGCGCAATAGGTACGTCTGAACGCTTACGTATTTTGGCCACTAACTCTAAAACTTTCTCAAGTGTCGTTCCTTTATCTAAAGCCCGCTGTGAAGCCGCTTGAATCGTTGGCCCATCCGCCATAGGATCAGAAAATGGCACACCTAGCTCAACAATATCCACACCCGCTTTTTCAAAACCATAAACCAATTCTTCGGTCTTCTTAAGCGATGGGTCACCCGCCGTAACAAACGCAATAAACGCCTTCTTCTTTGCGTCTCTTAAATCTATAAATTTTTGATCAATTCTATTTGTCATATATTTCTCATATACTTGGCGCTAAAAATTTCTGGGTAGTATCAGAAGCGAGTTAATATGACCGACACCATTATTGCGTGGGGCATATTTTGTCTGAGCGGATGATACTACCCAGAAATTATGCGCTTCACCACAATACCCAATAAAGCTCTTACCTATTCTATTTACTTGCTCTATTATCTATCTAAATAAATTCTTTAATCTGTGCCATGTCTTTATCGCCGCGTCCTGAAAAACAAAGAATCACAGTCGATTTACGTTTAACTTTCTTAGCTAACTTCTCAAGATACGCAATCGCATGTGCTGTTTCCATCGCTGGAATAATTCCTTCAAGCTCAGACATAAGTTTTAACCCTTTAATCGCTTCTTTATCTGTAACTGGCTCATAAGTCGCGCGTCCGATTTCATTGAAGTAAGAATGCTCAGGACCTACGCCTGGATAATCAAGTCCAGCCGCAATTGAATGCGCAACTTCCACTTGACCTTCTTTCGTTTGCATCAAATAACTTTTAGCCCCATGAAGTACACCAATTTGATTTGCATTCATTGTTGCCGCATGTTGCCCAGAATGAACACCGTGTCCTGCAGCCTCAACACCAACAAACTTAACCTTTGTGTCTTTAAGAAATGGATGAAATAAACCCATCGCATTACTACCACCACCCACACATGCCACCAAATAATCAGGTAACTTACCTTCTTTTTTCATAAATTGTGTGCGTGCTTCTTTCCCAATAACCGCTTGAAATTCACGTACCATTTGTGGATAAGGATGAGGTCCTGCTACAGATCCAATACAATAAAATGTGTCTTCAATATTTGTAACCCAATCACGAATCGCTTCGTTCATCGCATCTTTAAGCGTTTTTGAACCACTTGTTACAGGAATTACCTTAGCACCTAACAATTTCATACGATCAACATTAAGCGCCTGACGAGTAATATCTTCAACACCCATGTAAACTTCACAAGGTAAATCCATAAGCGCTGCTGCTGTCGCTGTTGCCACACCATGTTGGCCCGCGCCCGTCTCTGCAATAATGCGCTTCTTACCCATTTTCTTAGCCAATAGTATCTGACCAAGAGTATTATTAATTTTATGCGCACCCGTGTGTAAAAGATCTTCACGCTTACAATATACTTTAAGTGTTTTTAGATGCTTACTTAAACGCTCTGCGTGATAAAGATTAGTCGGACGACCCGCATATTCATTAAGAAGATACACAAATTCTTTTCTGAAAGCTGCACTCTTACCCGTAGTTTTATAAGCCGCTTCTAATTCATCAAGGGGCACCATTAAAGTCTCTGGCACATACTTCCCACCGAATTGTCCATAATGTCCGTTTTTATTTGGATATGTCATAATTTCATTATCTCTAAGCTACCCAGGGATTCAATCCCTACAAGCGCATTTTTTATTTAAAAAATCAACTTTTGAGGCTCTATTCAACCATAAAAGGAGAAAATAGTCAATCATCGTTAATTCTGTTGTTTGAAAATTTCGGTAGGTAATCCATCAATGCTAGTTACATTATTATCTTCCCAATAATTCTTTACACCTTCAGGTCCTTTTTTCTCACTCCACTTAACCAAAGTATCCCGCTCCCCTTTATACTCATAAAAAGGTATGGAATATCCGCAAGATGTTTGAATAGATTCGATCGCAATTTTAATAATCTGTCGTGTGCCTGCATACTCTGGAAAATAACTGCTTTCCTTATCCCACCTTTCATCATGAGGATAAATTGATTCACCTTTACCATAAATACGAAAAATAAGCGGTGCTGTATCAAAACTACACATCATAACTGTAATCCGCCCATCTTTAATCAAATGTGCCGCTGTTTCATTACCGCTACCCGTTAAATTAAGGAAAGACAGCGTCTTATTATTAATAATATGAAAGCTATCCATTCCCTTTGGTGATAAATTAATACGCGTCTCTTGCGCTGCTGTAGCAACAAAAAATATTTTCTGTGCTTTTATAAATTTTATCAATTTATCATCAAGCGCTTCATAAAACTTAGCCATTGAAATCTCCCTAAATTAAATGCTTAAGACGAACTCATCTTCTTATAAAAGTCCGTTGCGTACAATTTTCTTTTATCAAAATTATTTACCACCCGATAAACAAAGAAATATGTCAATGCTTTCATCGGATTATGCAGCTGATCACAAATTAAATGTACAGACAAACCAACAGCTGCACCAAGCCATACGATATCTAAATTAAAATAATAAATACATAACCACAACAAAATCAACCCTTCATACGTATGAAAGAATAAATATAATTTATGATTTTTATCCGTCATACAAAAATACTTTAATTCCTTATACTTAAACGGTAGCTTCTTAGTAGCAATAAAATAATCAAGGTGATGATCTAGGTCAATTAAAACACCGCATCCCAAACAGACAAGTGCCGCCTCCCAAGAATTAAGCCAAGTGATAAAAATAACACCTAAAACAGATGATATAGTAATGTGGTAAACAGGCATCATAACTTTAACTATTCCTTTCAATTATTCTGTTGCTGAATTTAATTTTCTTACAAGTAACTCAACCAATAAAACACGTTCTTCATCATCAATACTCTCAGTTGATTCGACAAAATTCTCAACACGTTGCATTTGTCTTTGATAAAACACAATATCACCCAAGACACGTACCGCATCTAAACTAACAGCCCTCATCTCAGAAGCCTTCTTATAATCCAGATCTCCTTGGGCATATTTATTGACCATC
>JBLINE010000106.1:0-4578 GCA_047638895.1 Lysobacterales bacterium | reverse complement strand
CCCTAACGCTACATTTAGGTAACTAGACGCCTCAATACGTTATATTTAATAAAATTACCCAATTAAATATCAAAGCAACCGCTTCCGCTTGTGCTTAAGATTATTTTCTTCCGTTTTGACTCCGATCGCTACGCTCACTGCGTAATCACTACATAAAATAATCCCAAGCCCTAACGCTGCATTTGGATAATTAGGAGCTTCAACACGCTTTTATATTTAACTACAAAAAACAATGCCAGCCCCTAATACTACATTAAAATTATATCGATTTTAATTTTCAGATTACACTAGTCACTGATATACTAAAATAACGGGTTAACTAGTAAAATATAAGGATGGAATATGTCAGGACAATTTGATTATAAAAAAGAGTGGGAAAAGACAAAGGTGCAATTGCTTAAGTTTGGAAAAGAGGCAACTGTCCTTGCGAAAAAAGGTGAAGAAGAATTAGTTAAGTTTTCAAAGAAGAGTAAGATTCAAATTGATTCCACAGCGGCGGGACTTAAGATTGAAAAATTATATTATGTTATTGGTAAAGAATATGTGGCGCTTAAAGATCGTGCTGTGCCATCAGCGAAACTTATTAAATTTTTAAGCGACGTAGAGGCGCTTGAACTTGAGCAAAAGAATCTGCGTAGTAAATTAAAAACAAAGGCAACAGCCAAAACTAAAACTACAGATAAAAAGACAAAAACTAAGAATGCGACTAAGAACACTAAGTAAAATTATTTGTTTAGCTATAGGTGCGTTATTTGTGCTTATGCCATCGCAAGTTATTGCGGCTGAAGGTAAGCCACAAGTCGAGGTATATGCTAATGGTAAATTTTACCGTTCTTTTGAGCAGTATCGCGATGAGCGTCTTAAGCAGCAAATTATAGACACTTTGGGATATGCTGAAAGAGTGGCCTTTGATCAATATTTACGAGAAAATACAGAGCATCTTTCTATGAATGAGCATGCAGCGGTTAGTGATGCGGAATTTAGAACGTTACTTAGAGCATTTCGAAGCAACTATCGAGGTACGCCTTTGGCTCATGAGGGTAATAAAAATAATGATGATATTGTTGTGTCTAAAGTTGATCCTTTGGATGAAATGGATGAAATGTTGGCTGATTTAAAGCGAAGCAATAATAAAGCCAGTACCATCACAATAAACCCTGCAAAGATGAAAACTATAATTATCAAGCCATCCAGTGACTCAAGTAGATATTAATAATTCTTAAATATCTGGTATTAAATAGGTTGTGATATATTCACTCGATTAAGTGTGTGATCCTTAATGCTTGACACTTATTAGGTCGGTATGTATAATGAGTGGATTTTAACTGAGGGTAATCGTCTTAAAGGCAAGGGTTTTTAAGGACTAGTCTACTCTATTATAGATAGACCGGTTTTGGTTATCCATTGAAACATAAGGAGTAACATAATGGCAACAGCATTTTTACCATCAAAGAAGAAATCAATTGTAGAAGAATTTAAGACGCATTCGAATGACACAGGTTCACCTGTAGTTCAGATTGCATTATTATCAGAACGTATTGATTATTTAAATAATCATTTCAAAACTCATAAAAAAGATTTTCATTCTCGTACTGGTCTATTAAAAATGATCGGGAAAAGACGTCGTCTTTTAACTTACCTTAAAAAGTCAGATCTTAAAAAATATCAAGAAACAATTGAGAAGTTAGGTTTACGTAAGTAAATTTTAGTATCTTCGCTTATTTTTAAAACCATAATGTATATGGGGGAGTGAGCGTCGTAAGGACAAGTGTATATAAATAAAAGAGGTTTATACATGAGTAGTAAAATCGAAATTCCATTTGGGGATAAAACATTAATTTTAGAAACGGGTGAATTAGCGAAACAAGCGAACGCGTCTATTTTAGCAACGGTTGGCGGAACAACGGTTCTTGTAGCAGTAGCTATGTCTAAAAAACCAAGAGAAGGCGCAGGTTTCTTCCCTTTAATGATCGAGTATCAAGAAAAAGCATATGCAGCTGGTAAAGTACCAGGTGGATTTTTCAAGCGTGAAGCACGACCAACAGAAAAAGAAACATTAACGGCACGTATCATTGATCGTCCACTAAGACCATTATTCCCAGCAGGGTTTTACTACGATGTTGTAGTAACATGTAATGTTATTAGTAGTGACGGAGAAAATGATCCTGATATCATTTCTATGGTAGCAGCATCAGCGGCGCTAGAAATTTCTGACATTCCTTTTGAAGGCCCAGTTGGAGCAGCAAGGGTTATTAAAAAAGAAGGTAATATTATTATTAACCCAACATATGCAGAACGCGCGGATGCTGAGCTAGAGATTTTTGTAGCGAGTGTAGCTGGCGGTATTGTTATGATTGAGGGTGAAGGAAAACAAGTTCCTGAAGCGGAAGTTGTTGAAGCTTTAGAGCTTGCTCATAAACAAATTTTACCAATGATTGAAAAGGTAAAAGAGTTTAAAGCACAAGTAGGTAAGGATAAAGCGGAAGTACAATTATTTAATCCACATCCTGACCTTAAAGAAAAAGTAAGAGCAGTAACTTTTGATAAATTAACAGCTATCTATTCAGCCACTGGTGATAAAGCTAATCGTGAAGACGCATTATCAGCATTGTGGGATGAGCTTGTTGCTAATAAATCTCAATTCAATGATTGTCTACAAGATGGGGAAGAAGAAGTTCCTACTGGACATATTCATACTATGTATGACTTAATTGAATATGAAGTTATCCGTGAATTAATTTTCACAAAGAATCAACGTGCTGACGGTCGTAAGACTGATGAGTTACGTGATCTTAAATCAACGATTGGTGTTTTAGATCGTACACATGGTTCAAGTGTTTTTACGCGTGGTCAAACTCAGAGTTTAGCGACGACAACACTTGGTACAAAACGTGATGAACAAATGGTCGAAGGGTTGCAAACACTTGCTTACCGTCGTTTCTTACTTCATTATAACTTCCCAGCATTCTCTGTTGGTGAAGCACGTGGATCACGTGGACCTGGCCGTCGTGAGATTGGTCATGGGGCATTAGCTGCAAAAGCATTACGTGGCGTTGTTCCAACAAAAGATGAGTTTCCATATACAATTCGTATTGTGTCAGAGATTCTAGAATCAAACGGTTCATCATCAATGGCTAGTGTTTGTGCTGGTTGTTTAAGTATGATGGATGCGGGTGTTCCAATTTATGCACCTATTGCAGGTATTTCAATTGGATTAGTTCTAGGTGAAGGTGATGATTACCGCCTTTTAACTGATATCATGGGTCTTGAAGATCATCATGGTGATATGGATTATAAGATTGCTGGTTCTGAAAAAGGGATTACAGCAATTCAGTTAGATCTTAAAGTTAAAGGTTTACCAATTAAAATTCTTGTTGATGGGATTGAACAAGCACGTACAGCGCGCTTAGCTATTCTTAAAAACATGACTGCTACAATTGAAAAACCAAAAGATAAATTATCAAATTATGCACCAAGGTTATTGTCAACTCAAGTACCAACTGATAAGATCGGTGAGGTTATTGGGCCAGGTGGTAAGATGATTAAACGTATTATTGAAGAAACTGGTTGTGAGTCTATTGATATTGATGATGACGGTAAAGTTATTATTTCATCAATGGATGGTGAATCAGCAGAAAAAGCCATTGCGTTTGTTGATGGTCTTGTATCAATGCCTGTAGTAGGTACAATTTACGACGCTGAAGTTAAGAAGGTTGCAAACTTTGGTGTGTTCTGTGAGTTTATGCCAGGAAAACAGGGATTAGTTCATGTTTCTGAGATGTCTTCGGAATATGTAAAAGACATTACTACTATCGTTGCTGTTGGAGATAAGTTTAAAGTTAAACTTATGGAAATCGATCAACAAAAACGTATGAACTTAAGTAAGAAAGCAGCTGAAGCAAAAGAAGAAGTAAAAGAAGAAACATCAGAAGCAGCAGCTGAGTAATAGATTCGGTGCTCGGTGGCTATTATGGCCACTGAGCATTTTTAATAACCTTTCGTAATGATTTTATGAAGCCAGAACATATTAGTGAAATTAAGGCTATTATTATACTTGCCATTGGCATGATTGTTCTTGCCAGTCTAATTTCATTTGTACCAGAAGATCTTTCTTGGTATACATCTCTACCTAACAATCCAGCACAAAATCTTATTCGTATTTCAGGCGCGTACCTGGCAGGTTCTTTATTATTTGTCTTTGGTTTTAGCGCCTATTTTTTAGTGGTATTTCTTTTCTTTTGGGCATGGAATAAATTTGCTTTACGGGAGCTTAAGTTTACATTTGCTAAATTCGTTAGTTTCTTAGTATTGTTTTGTGTTGTAAGTTCTTTACTGAGTATGACAGGCGCACAAGAAGGTGTCTATCGCTTTGATCGTGCGGGTGTTGTGGGAATTACAATATCTGATTTCTTAATTAAATATTTAGGGGCAATGGGATCGTATATTGTTTTAATTATGCTTGGTGTGATGGCACTTATTTTGACGGGTGAGTTTTTGATTACACCAGTTGTTTTAGCTTTAGGTGGACGTATTAAGGAATGGTATTTGCAGTTTAGAGAGAAGGCGGCTGAAGGTGCT